>JAIEPP010000377.1 GCA_019748335.1 Xanthobacteraceae bacterium | reverse complement strand
GGTGCCGCCCGTGGCGTCACCTGGTCAAAGAAGCGGTTTCGTGCCTCGCGATAGCGGGCCAGATTGTCCATCTCGGTGAGGAACACCGTGAGCTTCACCAGATTGGCGGCCGTGCATCCGCTGGCCCGTAGCGCGGTGGCAAGATTTTCGAATACCTGGTGCGCCTGCGCGGCGAAATCGCCTCTGCCGACCAGGTTGCCATTGGCATCGAGCGCGGTCTGGCCGGCGATGAAGATCATTCGGCTCGCGGTCACTTCGACGATCTGCGAATAGCCGGGCGGCGTGCCGAGTTCCGGCGGGTTGATGCGGGTGATCGTCATGCCATTGCTGCCCGACTCAATTGCGCGGTGCGGAGACCGGCGGCGGAGTCAGGCCGACGGCGTTCTTCGGCTTCATGGTGCCGATATAGAACGACGACACGAAGATCAGGATCAGGGCGCCAAGGTAGAGCGCATAGGATTGCGGCGGCGTGATCGCCCATTGCAGGAAGTTTTTGCTTTCAGGCGGCGTTTTGGGATCGTTTTCCATGCGGTGTTTTTGCGCGAAACCGGCCGTGAAGGGAAGCGCAAAACGTGCAGTCCCGCTTCACGCTTCCGGGCGAGGTGGGTGGTTGGGCACCAGGAACAGGGCCAGCAGTGCCGAGAGACTGAGCGCGGACGACACGATCAGAACGCGGCTGCCCATTGTGTCGATCAAAAGACCGAACATCAGGGGGGCGGCTGCCTGCGCCATCCGAGCCGGGGCACCGATGATGCCGAGTCGGTAGCCGTAATCCTTCGGTCCGAAGATCGCGAGCGGCAGCGTGCCGCGCGCAATGGTCAGGATGCCGTTGCCGGTGCCGTGAAAGATCGCAAACAGGCTGGCCGCGCCGCCGCCGGCCAGTGCCAGGATGGCGGCGCCGATCGGGTGGGTGATGCAGGCGAGCCGGGTCGAGAGCAGCGGATGAAAGCGGCTGAGAAAGCTCGCCTCGAACATCCGCGCCGCGACCTGCGCCGGGCCGATGAGGGCGCCGGCAAAAACCGCCTGGCTTGAGGTCGCGCCGGCGGCTTCCAGAATCCGCGGCAGATGCGCGGCCATCGCGCCGGTCACGGTCCAGGCGGCGGCGAACACGAACGCCAGCAGGATCATGGTGCGATCGATCACGATCTGCGGCTTGACGGCGGCGGCGACCGCCGCCTTCGCGCCCTTCACCGCCGGCAGCATCAGCCAGTTCAGCGGCAGGCCGATCAGGATATGCGCGGCCGCCCAGGCAAAGCAGGTGTTGCGCCAGCCGATGGTCTCCAGCCCCCACGCGCTGAGCGGCCACCCGACCGTCGAGGCAAAGCCCGCGAGCAGCGTGATGCCGGTGATCGAACGCCGCGCCGCGTCGCCATAGATGCGCCCAAGTGCGGCAAACGCCGCATCATACAGGCCGGCGCCCATGCCGATGCCGAGCACGAGCCAGGCGATAACCAGCAGGGGAATCGAGGTCGCGAAGCCGAGCAGTGTCAGTCCGCCGGCAAATACCAGATTGGACATCGACAGCACCGACCGGCCGCCGACCAGATCGATCTGACGCCCGATGCGCGGGCCGAGCAGGGCGGATAGCACCAGTGCGGCCGAGAAGGCGGCGAATACCCAGTTCGAGGAGACACCGAGGTCGCGCGCCATCGGATCGGCCAGAATGGCCGGCAGATACATGCTCGAAGCCCAGGCCAGTGTCTGCGTGGTGCCGAGCGCCAGGATGATCGGAAGCGGGCGAGTGCTCATGGCTGGGGTACCTGGCTCCTGGACCAATAGAGCGCCAGCGGTCCGAGCAGGATGCCCGCCGCCAGCACCGCGAAGGCTGCCATCCAGGCGGATGCGTTGAGCGGACCGCCGGTGGCATCGAGCGCGACGCCGACCGCCCAGGCGCCGAGCGCCGACAGGCTGAAGCCGACGGTCGAATGCATGGCCATGGTCGCGCCGCGGAAGTTCGGGTCGGCGGCCATCGACATGCCCGATGTCAACGCGCCGGAATCGGCGGGGACGGTGATGGCATAGGCAAGTATCAAAGGCAGCAGCAGCCACGGCGACCTGTCGGCGAACACCCCAATCAGCAGTGCTACCGCGGCGGAGCACAGCATGACGGCCGTGATGGCGCGATGGCGGCCGAAGCGCAGTGCGAATTCATTGCCGAGAATGCTGGCGGGCATCGCCAGCAGCGAGAACACCACGCTGACGACGATTGGCTTCAAAAGCGGCGCGTCAGAATGGCGCATCGAGACGAAGCTCCAGAACGCCACGATCCAGGTTCGAATGCCGTAAAGCTCGAAGCAGTGCGCGCCGTAGCCGAGTACAAATCCCATCGCCTGCCGGTTCCGGAACACGGGTGCGAAATCGAGCAAGCGGCCCGTCGCGGGCTTCGGTTCGACCGGCCGCAACAGCCAGCATGCCGTCAGCATCACCAGCGGGCCTGCCGCGGTGACAAAAAAGGCGCAACGCCAGCCCCAGCCTTCCGCAACGAGCTGCGACACCAGGAAGGAGAGACCGACGCCGAAAGAGAAGCTCGACGTGTATAGCGTGATGGCGCGGGATGAATCTCCCGGCGCCAGCCTGTCCGTCAGCGCTTTCAGGCCAGGCATATAGGCGCCCGCAAAGCCCATGCCGGCAATCGCGTTGAACAAGGCTCCCGACCAAAGCCCGCTCGCGAACAGACCAAACAACAGCGTGCCAAGGCTGCTTACCGCCGATCCTGCGATCAGCACTTTACGGGCATCGATGCGGTCGGTCAGCGTTGCCAGCACCGGTACCGTCAACATGTAGCCGGCGGCGCCCGAGCCGGCGAGCAGGCCGGCTTGCGCGCCGGTCAGGTGCCATTCCGGAATCAGGAAACCGGCGAGAATTGACGGCACGACGACGTGAGGAAGCAGGCTGCCCAGCTGTCCCACGCACATCGCGATGATAACCGAACGACCCTCTAAGGTAATCTCGTGGCCCCCCACACCTGAAGACGCGTTAACCGCAGCCGGAGCCGCTTTTGCCTTGTTGTTTGGCATTTGCATCCGCGGCGCAACAGGCGTCAACCGCCGCCGGCGCCGGTCCACCGCAGCACTGGCTTGCGCTGGGCGCAGCCGCGCGACTGCAGACGCCGGTTTCGGGCAACACCAGTTCGACGCGCGCGGCTGCCTTGCGGTCTCCGGCAATGTCGGCGGCGATCGAGCGAACCTGCTCATAGCCCGTCAGCATCAGGAAGGTTGGTGCCCGGCCGTAGGATTTCATGCCGGCGAAGTAGAAGCCCGGTTCGGGTTGCGCCAGTTCGCGCGCGCCGTGCGGTCGTACGGTGCCGCAGCTATGCTCGTTCGGATCGATCAGCGGTGCCAGCGCCACCGGGCACTCGATCGCGGGGTCGAGCTGGATCCGCAGTTCGCGAACGAAATCGAGAACGGGCCGGAAGCCCGTCGCCACGATGAGTTCGTCGACGGAGATCTGGCGGCGGTTGCCATTCGAACCGGAGCCGAGCAGCAGGCGCGGTCCTTCGGCAACGATATCGGAAACACCAAATTCGGTTTCGAGCGTGATGCGGCCGGCAGCGACAAGGGCGGCGAAGGAGGAGCCCAATTCACCGCGCGCGACGAGTTTGTCGTTGGCACCGCCGCCGAAGGCCTTGGCGGGATCGTTGCCGCGCAGCAGCCAGACCGCCTTTGTCTCTGGCGATTGTTCGGCAAGCCGGGCGAGCTCGATCAGGGTGCCGATCGCCGAATGTCCGGCGCCGAGCACCGCAACCGTCCTGCCGGCATAGCGCGAACGTTGCTTCCCGAGCACATCAGGCATGCCGTACGCGATCCGTTGCGAGGCTTGCCGTTCACCGATCGCGGGCAGGCCGTTGGCGCCGGCCGGATTGGGCGAATGCCAGGTGCCGGATGCGTCGATGACGGCGTCGGCGCTGACAACCTTGGGGCCTTGCCCGTTCTGGTAGCGGATCTCGAACGGCGCCGTCTCGCGGCCCTTGCTCTTCAACTTGTCGAAGCCGGCACGGCTGATGCCGGTGACGCGGCTGTGCGTTTGGATGTGTCGGGCGAGGGCGGTCTTGCTGGCCAATGGCTCGAGGTAACGCTCCACCAGTTCGGCGCCGGTCGGATATTGCTGCGGATCGGGAGAATTCCATCCCGTTGGCGACAGCAGCCGCTCGGCGGCGCGATCGATGTTGTATTCCCACGGCGAGAACAGCTGAACGTGGCCCCATTCGCGAACGGCGTGACCGACATTGTCGCCGGCCTCCAGCACGATCGGCCGCAGGCCGCGCTCCAGCACATGCGCGGCGGCGGCAAGACCGACCGGGCCGGCGCCGATAATCGCAACCGTCTTTGCCTCACTCATCGTTGTTCTCCCATTAAACTAGAAATATCGAAATTGTCGGCGGCGCAACGTCACGCCGCGGTCTTCTCATCCTTGCTTTCGGAAACGCCGGTACAGCATTCGGCGACCAGAAAACCAACCAGATCCCGCATCACCTCGTAATTGGCGTGGCAGACCAGCGTGGTTGCCTCGCGCACCTGGTTCACCAGACCCACGACCACCAGCGCCTTGATGTGGTGGGAGAGGGTGGAGGGTGCGATTTTCAGCTTCTCCTGCAGGCGTCCGACGGCCATGCCAGCGTCGCCTGCGCGGATCAGCATGCGGTAGATCTTGAGCCGGGTCGGGTTACCCAGCGCTTCGAGATGGGCGGCGGCATCATCCAGTTTCATTCCGCCATCCAATCACGGAAATTTCGAGCCCGTCAACCGTATTTCTAGTATTATCGAAATACAAGGTGGGATGCTCAGACGATCCGGTTGACAGGAATTCCATATATCCATAAGTCTGGATATATGGAATCAGAACCCGCCATTCTCGCGCTTGCCGCGCTTGCCCAATCCACCCGGATGGATGTCTTCAGGCTGTTGGTGAAGCATGAACCGGAGGGGCTGGCGGCCGGCGACATCGCCAAGGCGCTTGCCGTTCCGCAAAACACGATGTCGTCGCATCTCGCGGTACTGTCGCGTGCGGGGCTCGTCAGCGCGCAGCGCTTCAGCCGTTCAATCGTTTACCGCGCCGACCTCGCGCGGTTTCAGGAAGTCATGCTGTTCATGCTCAGGGATTGCTGCGACGGCCGTCCCGAGATCTGCGCGCCGCTGGTCGAGAGCCTGACGCCGTGCTGTCCGCCGAAGCCGAAGAGGAGGGCTCATGTCTGACCGCGTCTATAACGTGCTGTTTCTGTGTACCGGCAACACCGCGCGCTCGATTCTCGCGGAATCGATCCTGCGCAAGGAAGGCCGCGCCCGCTTCCGCGCCTTTTCGGCGGGTAGCCAGCCAAAGGGAACGGTGAATCCGTTCGCGGTCAAGGTACTCGCCAGCCTCGGCTATCCCACCGACGACTTGCGCTCCAAAAGTTGGGAAGAGTTCGCCCGGTCCGACGCGCCGGTGATGGATTTCGTTTTTACCGTCTGCGACAACGCGGCGGGCGAGTCCTGTCCGGTGTGGCCCGGCCAGCCGATGACCGCGCATTGGGGCATCGAAGACCCTGCCGAGACCGTCGGCAGCGATATCGAGAAGGAAGCCGCGTTCGTGGCGGCATTCCGTTTTCTCAAGAATCGTATCGTCGCGTTCACCAGCCTGCCGTTGAGGGGGATCGATCGCCTTTCACTGGGAACGAAGCTTCGCGACATTGGCCGTAGTGAGGGCGCCACCGCATCGCGCCCGGAAGTGGCGTAAACGACATGAACCTGTTCGAGCGTTATCTGTCGCTGTGGGTGGCCCTGTGCATCGTCGCGGGTGTCGCACTGGGGCATCTGTTGCCGGGACTGTTCGCCACCATTGCTGCTGCGGAGGTCGCGCGGGTCAATCTGCCGGTCGCCGCGCTGGTGTGGTTGATGATCATCCCGATGCTGCTGAAGATCGACTTCGGCGCACTCGGCCAGGTGCGCGAACACTGGCGCGGCGTGGGCGTCACCTTGTTCATCAACTGGGCGGTGAAACCGTTCTCGATGGCGCTGCTGGGCTCGCTGTTCATCGGCCATCTGTTTGCGCCGCTGCTGCCCTCCGCGCAAATCCCGTCCTATATCGCGGGGCTGATCCTGCTGGCGGCGGCACCCTGCACGGCGATGGTGTTCGTATGGTCGAACCTGTGCGAAGGCGAGCCGCATTACACGCTGAGCCAGGTTGCGCTCAACGATGTCATCATGGTGTTTGCGTTCGCGCCGCTGGTCGGGCTGTTGCTCGGGGTTGCCTCCATCACCGTGCCCTGGGCGACCCTGCTGATCTCGGTGCTGTTGTACATCGTGGTGCCTGTCATCGTTGCCCAGCTATGGCGGCGCGCGCTGCTTGCGAGCGGACCGGCGGCGCTGCAGCGGACACAGCATGTGTTGCAGCCGGTTTCGCTGGTCGCGCTGCTGACCACGCTGGTGCTGCTGTTCGGCTTCCAGGGCGAACAGATCATTGCCCAGCCGCTCGTGATCGTGCTGCTGGCGGTGCCGATCCTGATCCAGGTCTATCTCAATGCCGGACTGGCCTATTGGCTCAGCCGGCGGTTCGGGGTGGCCTGGTGCGTCGCCGCGCCGGCGGCCTTGATCGGCGCCAGTAATTTTTTCGAACTCGCCGTCGCCGCCGCCATCAGCCTGTTCGGCCTTAATTCGGGAGCGGCGCTGGCTACCGTCGTCGGCGTGCTGGTCGAGGTGCCTGTCATGCTCTCGGTGGTTCATCTGGTGAAGGCGTCGCGCGGCTGGTACGAGGCGGGTGCCGGGTCTGTGGTGGCCGACGGGAAAGAGGTTCGACCATGAGCGTCACGATCTATCACAATCCCTCCTGCGGCACCTCGCGCAACACGCTGGCGATGATCCGGCAAAGCGGCGAGGAGCCCGAGGTGATCGAATACCTGAAGACCCCGCCAAATCGTGCGCGGCTGATCGAATTGATCGCCGCGTTGGGAATCTCCGCGCGCGAGCTATTGCGCGAAAAGGGCACGCCCTATGCGGAGCTCGGGCTTGGCGATCCCAAATGGAGCGACGGCGAGCTGATCGATTTCATGCTCGCGCATCCGATCCTGATCAACCGGCCGATCGTTGTGACCGCGAAGGGCGCGCGGCTATGCCGGCCGTCGGAACTGGTGCTCGATCTGCTCGATTGTCCCGTCGAAGCGTTCGTCAAGGAGGACGGCGAGGCCGTCGCGCGCGCGAAGTCCTGAAGGCTGCGCCACCTTTCGTTCGCAGCGATTGCGCGGCATAATGGCGTATGGAACTCACGCCCCGCCTGCGCCTGATGAACTGGCTGGTCAGCCAGGGCCTCGAAAGCCTGCCCGAAAACGATCTGATCCGCGGCTTCTGCGAGCGCTGTCGCGCCGAGGGGCTCGACGTGTCGCGGGCGATGGTCTTCATCGACACCTTGCACCCGATCTTCGAGGGCCGTGGCTTTCGCTGGAACGACACCGCGACCAACGAGAGCGACGCGTTCGAATATGGATCGACCGACCAGGGCGAGAACGCCCAGAGCTGGCGGCGTTCGGTGTTCTATCACATGCTCGAAAACGGCCATCAGGAACTGGCGCTTGATCTCGCTGGTGGCGCGGCGAACAATTTCGGCATGATCGACGATCTCGCCGCCAAGGGTCACAAGCACTTCGTGTCCTTTGTCCACCAGTTCGGCGAGGCCGGCACCATGGGCCAGATGGATTGCGTCTATTCCTACTGGACCACACGGCGCGACGACGGTTTTGACGAACAGGGCATGGCGGCGCTGCGCGATCTGGTGCCGGTGCTGGGGCTTGCGATCAAGTCCGCGGCGCAGGCCGATATCGCCAAGACGCTGGGCCGGGTCTATCTCGGCCGCGACGCCTCCGAACAGGTTTTGCGCGGACGGATCGCGCGCGGTGTCACCGAGCGCATCAAGGCGGTGTTGTGGTTCTCCGACCTGCGCGGCTCGACCGCGATCAGCGAGGGCATGGAGCCCGACGAGATCATCCCGTTCCTCAACGATTACGCCCAGGCTTCGATCGACGCCATCCATGACGCCGGCGGCGAGGTGCTGAAACTGATCGGTGACGGCGTGCTGGCGATGTTCACCCACGAGAACATGGCGGTGGCCAAACGCGCGGCGTTGCGCGCCGAGTATCGGTTCCGGCGTAACATGAGGGCGCTCACCGCCCGCCGGACCGCCGAGCAAAGGCCGGTCACCACGGCCCATGTCGGCCTGCATATCGGCGAGGTCTTTTACGGCAATATCGGCAGCGAGGACCGGCTCGACTTCACCGTGGTGGGGCCGGCGGTCAACGAGGTCAGCCGCATCGCCTCGATGTGCCGCTCGGTCGACCGCGAATTGCTGACCTCGTCGGCGTTCCGCGCCGGCCTCGATGCGACCGGGCGCAACTACCTGGTTTCCACCGGCCGCTTTGTACTGCGCGGCATCAGCCGCGCGCAGGAGCTCTATACGCTCGATCCGGATATTGCGGCCGACGAGGTCGTAGCCGGGAAGTATGAGCGCTATCTGGCGGGTTGATTGGAATCAACGGGTTGACCGGGATCAAAAGCCTCCACGAATTTCCGTGGCAACAAGGACCGTCAAACGGAGCCAGAGCCAACATGTCCGCAAGCGAGATCGCACATCGTCATTTCGCCGCGGCCGTCGCCGAAGCGGAAAGCGCCAGCGAGGGCACCGACAGTCTGTGCCGTGCGCTGCTGGGCCTCGTGGTCTCCAAATATCTGGAAAACAGGGCCGTCGCCGACGTCCAGTCGGAGTTGCGCTTTGTCGCCGACAATTGCGACCCCGACACCGATTTCAGCTTTTTGCGCACTTAGCGTCCGCTTCGGTATCGATGGTGTCGGCCTGCGGCGCGCGAGCAATATCCGAATCGGGCGCCATGCGCTGCCTGAAGTTGAGGATCGCCATATGGACGAAGTGCAGTTTTCCCCGCACCGCCGGTGTCAGTTGAAACGGATAGGCATCGTTCAGCCCCATGGAGCGGTTGAGTTCATTGATGCTGTAGGCAACCGGGCTCCATGACGTCAGCAACGCCTCGAAATCGGCCTCCCTGTATGGATTTTCCAGCGTCTGGCGGGAGCGTTCGCCGAGCGATAGCGGAAGGCCGGCGGCTGAATCGAGCGTCGCAACGATATGGAGGAAATGCGCAAACGTCTCGGCCCAGTCTTCCCAGGGATGTGACGTCGCGTATTCGCTGATGAACGCTTGCCGGTCATAGGAGCGTTCGGTTCGCTGGTGGTAGGCGTTCAGAGCGGCTTCGTAGCTGCGGGACTCATAGCCGAAGATCAGCTGAAATGCGCTTTTGAGATTGGTCTGGCCGACCAGGACCTCCCAATAGAAATGTCCGACCTCGTGACGAAAGTG
>JAIEPP010000196.1 GCA_019748335.1 Xanthobacteraceae bacterium | reverse complement strand
GCGTGCAGTTTGCGCGTCGCCTTGGCGTGCAGCCGCCCAGTGTCGCGGCCCTCGAAGTCTCGGAAGAGAGCGGTAGCATCCAGCTCAAGACGCTGCGCCGCGCGGCCGAGGCGCTCGACTGCACACTCGTCTATGCGCTTGTGCCAAACGACTCGCTGGAAGGTGTGGTCCAGGCGCGCGCGCGCAGGATCGCCTTGCGCGACCTCGGGCGCGTCGCGCATACCATGAAGCTCGAAGCGCAGGAGACGCCGGACGGCGCCACCGACGAACGCATCGAGGCGTATATCCGCGATAACGTAAAGGAGCGGGATCTCTGGGATAAATCATGACTGACCTTTTTCAGGAACCAAACGACGCAACGCCGCTCGACCCGGCGTTGCGCGGCGACCTGATTCAGACATGGGTCACGACGCGTGCTGATCTCAACGAGGCCGAGGAGGAAAACATCATCAAGGGCGCGGCCTGGGCGCGCCGCCGCCGCGGCGGGACTGAGGCGTTACTCAGCGAGGATTTCTCGAAATCGCTGCACAAGCAGATGTTCGGAGAGGTGTGGAAGTGGGCGAGCACGTATCGGCAGATCGAGCTCAACATCGGGATCGCGCCGCACCTGGTTGCGGCCGAAATGCCGGTGTTGTTCGACAACGCGCGCTTCTGGGTCGAGCACAAGACGTATTCGCCCGACGAAATTGCGGTGCGGCTGCACCACCGGCTGACGCAAATCCACGGTTTCCCGAACGGCAACGGTCGCCATGCGCGCATGATGGCCGATCTGCTGATCGAGAAGCTCGGCGGCAAACCGTTCACCTGGGGCAGTGGCAGCATCCATGATACCGGCACGCTGCGCACAACCTATGTCAACGCGCTCCAGGCAGCCGACGACCATGATTTCGGGCCGCTGTTGGAATTTGCGCGAGCGTGACGACGATGGCAACGCGAAAGAAGCACGCACCATCCACTCCAGCGTCGGCGCCTGAGCGCGGCGCATTCACGACTATCGGTAGTTGATGCATATGCCTATTAGCTCGCGTCCTCCCGCGCGTGGACATTGCTCACAGGCGATGGCGAGCTGCGCTCCCTCGCCCGTACCAGGGAATTGCCGTTTCATGGAGTATTGTGGGTTCTCGATGAGCTGTTCGAAACATAGTTGCTCGTTGCTGGCCTTGACGCGATTGCGAGCCATCCCCGCGGCCGCTTGCCGCGCGCCGATATTCAAGCAGGCTTGGCACGCTATCGCGGGGAAAAATGGGATCATTTTGGGAGGGAATCTTGAATGGCAAAAAACATTCTGATCTTCGCGGACGGCACTGGCAATGAGGGCGGGCTGCTTCCTGATGAGAGCCGCACCAATGTCTATAAGCTCTACCGCGCCACGCGCACAGGCCCAGATTGCATCATCGATCCGAAGCTCCAACTCGCCTTTTACATCTCCGGCATCGGCACACCATCCCCACTGCATAATTCGCGCTGGGACCGCTCCAAGGAGGCCGCCCGCCAGATGTTCGGCATAGGTCTCACGCGGAAGGTCATCGAATGCTATGTCGCCATACTTGGTGTCTGGGAGCGGGGTGACCGAATCTATCTGTTTGGCTTCAGCCGTGGCGCCTACACCGTGCGGTGCTTGTCACACGTACTCGAAATTTGTGGCATCCCGACCACGGAGCCGGATGGTAGCGCGCTGAATCTTGATCCCGCGAACCTGCGCAAGGTGGCAAAAGCGGCGGTGGCCTGTCTCTACACACTCGGAATGCCGATCGCCGACGATGCCAAGCGCGTTGCCAAAGAGGAGGCCTTTGCTAAAGCCTACAATCCCTATCGGGGAGCCGATACCGGCGCGTCCGCCTTCTTCATCGGCATTTGGGATGCTGTCGCCGCTATCGGATGGCAGCGCTTCTTCCCGGATTGGGCTTATGATCGCCATTTCGCGAAGGACGTTCGATATGCACGGCACCTTCAATCGATCGATGAGGGCCGCAAAGACTTCAAGCGCGTGCCTTGGGGAGGAAGCGGGACTGTCCTGTGGCCCGACCGCAAGGACGAGCCGGAGCAATTCGACCAGGTTTGGTTTGCCGGCAACCATGCCGATATCGGGGGCAGTTACCCGGAAAACGAATCCCGCCTGTCCGACATTACGCTGAAATGGATGATCGAATTCATCAGCGAAAAGATCCCCGAAGCCTGGCGGGTTATGGTTGATCCCGTGCTTCTCAAACTCTATCCGTCGAGCGACGGCATGATGCATGACGAATGCATGGTCGGAGTGGGCGGAACGCGCCTTCGCTGGCAGCGCGCCGTTCGCGCCGTCCCCGATACTGCGAACCTGCATGAGAGCGTCTACGAACGTCTTGCGATGCCCAAGGTGAGGAACTTCGTTAGCTACGGGCCCTATCGTCCGGCAGCGCTGGCTGGGCATGTAAAGGCAAAGAAATTCTACGTCGGAGAGAACGATCTGCCTAAGAACGACGAAGAGCAGGGCGCATCCGCTGGTCGCGGACCGGGCTCTCGTGAACCGAGCCGCTGAGGCGCGTCTCGGCCTTTCGGCTTCGATCCCTTGCGCAGATCATGTGTCGCTCGCCGGAGGCTCTCGCGTTAGGGGCCGCCGTCATTTCATGCCGGCGCCGCTATCACTGCCCCGAACGCGGGTGCCTTGTTAACCGGTCTCGCGACTGCACTCGGTCGCGGGTCCCGCCGTCATTTCATGCCGGCGTCGCTATCACTGCCCCGCGCCGGGTGCCTTTACCTTTACCTCCGCTTCGCTCCGCGCCCTTCGGGCTTTCATCCCGTATGCGACAGACTGCCGCGCTGAAACCCATTTCTCAGAGAATCTGCGGCATCACCGTCGCTGAAAGCGAGAGTGCGGGGTGGGTCTGCCACGATGGGTTGAAGATCGGAGGAGAGGCTTCCGGCGCCCGTTGCGGAGAGCAGTGCTGGTGTCATCCGCTAAGTCGGCGTTGCGCGTCAGAGAGTGAGAGGGGCGCGGGGAATTCATGACGGGTTGGAGGTCGAGAGAGAGTCTTTCGGCCGCCCGTCGTGGAGAATCCGACATGGCAAGCGCCGTTCAGAAAATCAAACTCAGCCCCTCCCGCGATATTCCCTTCAACAAGCTGGTCTTGAGCCAGTCCAATGTCCGGCGCATGAAGGCCGGCGTCTCGATCGAGCAACTGGCAGAGAGCATTGCCCTGCGCACGTTGCTGCAAAGCCTAAGCGTTCGTGCGGTCGTCGATGCCGACGGCCAGGAGACCGGCATGTTCGAAGTACCCGCTGGCGGGCGACGCTACCGCGCGCTCGAACTGCTGGTGAAGCAGAAGCGTATGGCAAAGACGCAACCTGTGCCCTGTGTCGTCCGGGATGGCGGCATCGCCGAGGACGATTCCCTCGCCGAGAATGACGAGCGGATCGGCCTGCATCCGCTCGATCAATTCCGCGCGTTTCAGAGTTTGCGCGACGGTGGCATGAGTGAGGAGGAGATTGCCGCCCGCCACTTTGTGACGCCGGCGATCGTCAAGCAGCGCCTGCGCCTCGCGTCGGTGTCGGCGAAGCTGCACGAGGTTTATGCCGACGATGGCATGACACTCGAACAGCTAATGGCCTTCTCCGTGACCGCCGACCAGGCGCGACAGGAGCAGGCTTGGGATGGTGTGAGCCGCTCTCAACTTGACGAACCGTACCAGATCCGGCGGATGCTGACGGAGAACACCGTTCGTGCTTCCGACCGTCGCGCCCAGTTCATCGGACTGGATGAGTACGAGCGGGCCGGCGGTGTCGTGATGCGCGATCTGTTCGAGCACGACGATGGCGGCTGGCTGCGGGACGTCCCGCTGCTCGATCGTCTCGTGACTGAGAAGCTCAAGGCAGATGCCGAGGCTATTGCTGGCGAGGGCTGGAAGTGGATCGCAGTTGCCGTGGATTTCCCCTACGGTCACGCTAACGGTCTCCGGCAGCTTGAGGGCGAGCCGGCTGATTTGACGGAGGAGGAGCGAGCGACGCTCGATGCTCTCAATGCCGAATATGCCAAGATCGAGGAGGACTATCAGGATGCTGACGAATTCCCTGATGCAATCGATCAGCGTCTCGGAGAAATCGAGGCGGCGCGGTCCGTCCTGGAAGCTCGATCGCTCATCTACGATCCGGTCGAGGTCGCCCGCGCCGGCGTCTTCGTCAGCATCGATGCCGAAGGATTGCTGTCGATCGATCGCGGCTACGTGCGGCCGGAGGATGAGGCACCCGCCGTCGCCGATCCTGGGAGCGACGCACCGGACAAAGGTGAGACCAGCGCTGGACCAAATACCAATGGCTCGGTCCGGCATGCGGTCATCACCGTCGGCGGAGCGCCGGCCGAACCGGCTGAGGACGAGGAGGACGACGACACCATCAGGCCGCTGCCCGATCGGCTCGTCATCGAGCTGACCGCACATCGGACTTTGGCATTGCGCAATGCACTGGCAAACGATCCAGCCGTCGCCTTCCAGGCGGTACTGCACAATTTCGTGCTCGCAGCCTTCTACCGCTTTACGTCGTCGAGCGGCTGCCTGGAGATTGCGATCCGGACGCCGACGTTCCCGGCCCAAGCTCCCGGCTTGAAGGAGAGCGCTTCGGCGGAAGCCGTCGACATCAGGCACGATGGGTGGAAGGCCCGGCTGCCCAAAGATGAAGGCGACCTGTGGGGTGTCCTCACAGCGTTTGATGGCAAAGAGCAAGCCGCGCTGTTCGCACATTGCGCGTCATCCGCGGTCAATGCACTCTATGAGCCGGCTAACCGCTACAACGCGGGCCGTGTCTCCGCGCATGGCGTCCGCCACAGGCTCGACCAGGCCGATGTCCTGGCTCGTGCCGTTGGGCTCGACATGGTGACGGCGGGCTGGAAGCCGACCGCAGACAACTACCTGGGCCGGGTCACCAAGCCTCGCATTCTCGAAGCCGTGCGCGAGGCCAAAGGCGAGCAATCGGTGCAGCTCATCGATCATCTGAAAAAGGCCGATATGGCGCGCGAGGCCGAACGTCTGTTGGAGGGGACGGGCTGGCTGCCCGAGCCGCTCCGTCTCATGGAAGTGGGTGCCGTGGAACAGGACTCCGACGGTGAAGTCGAGACGTTGCCCGAATTCCTCGCCGATGACGATGAGGTTGCCGCCGACGCCGACGATGAACAGCCGTACGTCGCCGCTGCCGAATAATCCCCGCTTGCGGGGTGGCTTCGGCCGCCCAGCAATTTCCCCTTTTTCACCGACGAGCCCGGCCACCGCGCTGGGTCCTTTCCGTTTTGGGAGAACCATCATGACCGACCCGCAATTGATACCCGAGCCCGCCATTGACGAAATTGCTTTCGACCAGCAGCAACGCGAATACGAGCGCCGCGCTGGGGTGATTTTGGCGGCCAACAAGGCCGTTTTGTTCGATTCACTCGCCACCGCTGGAATTGAGACCGTCACCGTCCTGTTCGACGGCTACGGCGACAGCGGCCAGATCGAACGCATTGACGTCGAGGCAGGGGAGGGAACCATCCAGCTGCCCTCCGACCGGATCGAGATCGCGCGCACGATCTGGGAAAGCCCCGAGATCGAGCGCCAGACCCTGACCGTTCGCGAGGCCTTCGAAACTGTGGTCTATGACTTCCTCCGACAGACGCATGATGGTTGGGAGAATAGCGACGGCGCCTATGGTGAGTTCGTCTTCGACGTCGCTGAACGGACGATCAAGCTCGACTACAACGAGCGATACACGTCGTCCGAAAATTTCTCTCATGAATTCTAAGGAGGCGACGATGGGACATCCTTATCACCATGCGCTGTCGTCGGTCCGAAAGTGGGGCGGGGCGGCCGACGACTATCTGCCGCTGCATCAATGGTTGGACGAATCGAAGGCGATCACCGCCGATTTCCGTCATCGCGCGTTGCGTCATCACGCCGAAGGAATCTTCATGCTGGAGCGCTTCTTCGGCGCGACGATTGCGATATCGACGGGTCGCGTCGTACCGGTTCGGCTGATCGGCGAGCAGCACGTTATTGAAGACCTCGGCTTCATCCCCGGTTTTGCCGACTGGGTGCGCTGCATCCGGCCCGAACCCTGGATGGGCCGGGCCCAGCCGATCCACCGGCAGGTCGATCCTTTTGCGTCTGCCACCTGACCACTTTCTCCCCCTTCATCCGATCAGCCCGGCTTCGCGTCGGGCTTTCGCTTATCTGGAGATCTGAAATGGCTGACTACTATACCCCCACGGTCGTTCAACCGACCATTCCGTACGCTGATATGACACCGCTCGAACAGCTGTTGCTGACGCAAATCTTCGAGAGTGAGCCCAATGACGACGGGCTTTATTTCTTCGCAGAGATAATGCCGGTCAATCAGTTCGAGCTACCGCTCGAAACCCTCCGCGGCGCGCTCGCGGCATCGGAGGGCGTTGCAAGCCAGGCCGCCACCTTCGTGATCGATCGTTTGAAGGACGCTGGTGGAGATTACGCAGACATCGAGCTGGATCCCAGCGTCACGTCTTGGGAATTCATCTTCCAGGACATCGTCAAGCGGTCGGCAACCCTGGACCATGTCACGGTGGTCTCGGCTTTCACCTGTAGCCGGGTGCGGCCTGACGGTTTTGGGGGTATGGCGATTGTCATCACCGCCGACGCGATCTTGGGCAAGAGTACCGGCGATATTCTCGCCGATTTTCTGGACCAGGCCGGGCAAGGCGCCGCCGCCGCTGGCGTCGGCAGCCATATCCTGCTGTCTTTTGCTGAAGAGCAGGTCCGCGCGGAGATCGGCCATATCATCGAGGGCGATGAAGCGCTCACAACGATCGCCGCTGACACCGTGACCGATGTTGATATCCGCGCCGGTTGTCTGCTGGCGGTGGAGAAATCCGATTTGAGGGAAGAGCGGAGGGCGGCGATTTACAAAGCCGCCCTGGCTGCGATCCGCGAAGCGGAACGGCGGCAGGGGAACCCTGCCTGATCGTCACTTACTCATCATTGACCCATTCGCCCCGCCTCTCCGCCGGGCCCTTTTATTTGGAGTTCCGCCATGAGCATCCCCGACTATATCAGCAAGAATTTCGACACGTTGCTACGTGCTGCATCCAACGGCCATCTTGCTCTGATGGAATGCACCGACGCGATCACTGGCGACCTCCGATACGTCATCTGCGCGGTCGGGCGGGAAGGCACGGACTACGTCTTCACACCGTTTGGCCACCTCGTCGATGGCAAACCCTACGATGCCTATCTGCCGCCTGCCGAAACCCTGCCGGGGCAATCCTCAACCTGATGCCGTTGCGCTGAATCGGGTCTGGACGCGGCGGCTCGCATGTCAACGGGCAAGCCGTTTCCGCATCGCCTTCGGCAATGCGTGACATGCGAATCCTGAACCGCGTCTTCCGACCTCTTCACCGCAACGGGAAGATCAGGAGGCGATAGCGATGTGCAGGGTTCTCAACAAGCGCAAGTCAGGCGTTCCGACTGGGGCCGTCTACGTCGGCCGCGGCAGCAAATGGGGCAACCCGTTCAGGATCGGCCCTGACGGCGACCGTGCGACCGTCATTGCAAAACATGAGCGCTGGCTGCGCGATCAGCACCATCTACTGCGGGCACTCGACGAATTGCGCGAGCACGACCTCGTCTGCTTCTGCGCACCGCTCGCATGCCATGGCGATCTCTTGCTGTGGCTCGCCAACGCATCCCGCAAACAAAGGATCGCGTGGTGGCGCGGCCAAATCGGCCATCGGGCATGCCGGTGCGGCTAGGCCGCAGGCGCCGAACTCAGTGTGGGCGTTACACCGTCCGAGTCTCTGGGTTTTGAGAGGGAGAGGCTGGCCGGGACGGGTTTGAGCCGGCGCGGTCGAGAGAGCGCCCCGCGGCTCATTCCTTCCCTAGCTCTTTCGAGGCTATCCCCATGACATCGACTTCCATCTCCGCGTCCGCAGACGCTGCCGCGCCGCTTTCCGTTGCGTCCAGTTCTGGGACGAAGGCCACCGCGATCGCTAGCGCCGCGCAACATCTTCTTGGGCACCTCGAACGCGGGCGGCGCGTCGATGCACCCGTTTTGCGCGTGGCGTTGGAGAGCGCCTTTGGCGCCTCCGACGCCGATGGCGGATGGGACTGGAAGACGGCTTACGTTGCCTGCGAGGCGGCTACCGTTCTGTTCGTTCGCAAGTTCGCTCCGGCCATGCGCGCGCGTGCCGCGTCCCCGGCCGCGATGTTGCCGATGCTGGCCAAAATCGCCGGCTTGCTTCCCACCCACACCCGCCGCTCCCTGGAGAGCGAGGCGCTTCAGCAATTCAGCACGCCCATTATGCTTGGGCTTGCGGCGAGCGCCGCGGCTGCGATCACGCCTGATGACATCGTGCTGGAGCCTTCGGCCGGTACCGGTCTGCTCGCGATCCTGGCCGAGCTGTCGGGCGCATCGCTCGTTCTCAACGAACTCGCCGAAACCCGCGCAAAACTTCTCTCGCTTCTCTTTCTCGGCAACGCCGTCACCCGTTTCGACGCCGCCCATATCGACGATCACCTGGACACCGGTATTACGCCAAGCGTTGTGCTGATGAACCCGCCATTCTCGGCCGTCGCCAATGTCGATCGCCCGATGGCCGGCGCCGCGTTGCGCCACATCGCGTCGGCCCTGGCCCGGCTCCCCGAGGGCGGCCGGTTGGTCGCCATCACCGGGGCCGGTTGTTCCCCGGACAATCCGGAATGGCGCGATGCCTTCGTCCGGTTGGGGGAACGCGGGCGTGTCGTCTTTAGCGCCTCTATGGCTGGCGCCGTGTTTGCCAAGCACGGTACCACCATAGAGACACGCCTGACCGTGATTGACCGGTTGCCCGCGGACGATGCGACCGCATTTCCGCCTTCTCCTGGCGTGGCGCCGGATGTTGCCACGCTGCTTGGATGGGTCACGCAGTACGTTCCAGCACGGTTGCCGATCGCTAGGGCTGTTGCCGCTCCGTCGATCATGCGTCCGGCCGTTCCCCGAACAGTCCGCGCCTATGCCATGAGCCCGTCCGGTTTCGTGGCTCCCACACCGAATCCCGCGGCCGATGAGCTTGCCTATGAGACCGTCGCATGGACGCCGGTTGAGGGCGGCCGGATCACCGAGGCGCTCTATGAAGAATACGCACTTCAATCGATCCGTATTCCCGGGTCTCAACGACATCCCACCAAGCTGGTCCAATCAGCCGCCATGGCGTCGGTGGCGCCGCCGATCCCTTCCTATCGGCCGCACCTTCCGACGGATGTCATCACCAACGGCCTGCTGTCCGACGCGCAACTTGAGTCCGTCGTTTATGCCGGCGAGGCCCACTCTCAGTTCCTTGCGGGATCATGGACCGTTGACGAGACTT
>JAIEPP010000400.1 GCA_019748335.1 Xanthobacteraceae bacterium | reverse complement strand
TCCATCATGGGGGCCACGGAAAAACGATAGTCTAACATATTGTTTTCATTGATCTTCGCAGATTGAGTCGGTCCAACCGATTTCTGGACCGACAAATAATCGAAGGCATAGACCTAAAGCATTTTCCTTTCTTTTCAACGGCTTGATCCGGCCACTCGATTATTTTCGCTTATTTCAGCCTTGCCCGGTACTGCACGGCAGTACCAAAATGCGCGCGCAGTACCGCGTCGCGACAAGATGCTTTGGCTGCGCCCAACTATGCCAGCTCGCCGAATTTGAAATGAGAACGGTACCGCCGTGACGCCGACGCCTGAGCGATCAGTAATCCGCCCGTATTTTATGCGGATTCGTTCCGTGTGACCGCCTGACCGGAAAACAAATCGCGCGCACCCAACATCTTGTAACCTATTGCCTGATAGCCAGCTCGGCGTTTCGCGGCCATGCGAGCCAGAACCGGCACTCTCATGTCGGCATGGTCATATATCATCACCTCGCGCGACGTGCTGGCAACGCTGGCGACGACTCATCGATCTGGCGGCGAGGTCCACCGTCTCATTCAGAGACAATATGTCGATCGGTACGCCCAGGAACTCTTCACGCACCATCAGCTCCGTTTCTCGAGCAACTCAAATCAAGGCCCGTGACGGCAAATAACCCATATTTAATCCTAGGTTATTATCTATTTTAACGCAATATTATATTTGCCGTTTGGTCCGGCGCGAAAAACTAGCTTCTTATGAAGTCGCAATCGGATAGGCCAGTCTGTCGGCTTTCCGACAAAACGAAAATCTTATATTTGATTTCGAATTGATTTGGATCAATGCGTGCCCGAGCCGTGAACGCGGCCGCACGGTCAATCATGGCACAGAATCCTGTCACCGTTGCGGAGGATGCTCCACTCAAAGATGTTGTCCGGATTATCGAGCTTCACAACGGAAGGCCCGCCCGGCGTGTAGGGAGATCAACTTGTCGGGATCCTGACCAGGTCCGATCTTCTTCGAACCGTCGCTGCTCTCGCCCTTCGCCCGAGATTTTCCAGGCCCGATGATCTTCACCAAGCCATTGGCGATGGATGGATTGGCAGGATGATGCCGCCCCCTCTCCGGTACAGCATTGCAGTACCGAATGAGTTCATGCCTACCGTGCTAGCGGACCTCTCGCCAGCGCCGCCACAGCCCTTCAAAAAGCGGTAACAGTCCGCGGGGCGTCGCGAGAATGACGCCAATCACCACAATGCCGTAGATGAAGTAGTGCAGGCCCGGCAGCGTGCTGCCGAGCTTGCCGCGCAGCACCTCGCCGAGCGGAACCAGCAGCAGCGCGCCGATCGCCGGACCGTAGGCACGGCCGAGCCCGCCGACGGTGGCGAACAGCACGATCTCGATGGTAATGACCGGCGAGATCAGGAGATAGGGATCTGCGAACGTCAGATAGCGGACGTAGGCGGTGCCGACGACGGAAGCCAGCATCGCCGATATCACCATGGCGATGATCTTGTAGCGCAGGATATCGACGCCGATCGCCTGAGCGGCCTTTTCGTTGTCGCGGATGGTGCGCAGATAGTAGCCAAGCGGCGCATTGAGGATGGCGACGTTGACGAGCACACAGATCGCCGCCAATGCCAGCATCATCCAGAATGCGCCGCCGCCGCCGCCAAACTGAAAGGCGAGGAAATTGCCGGTATCCTTGGGCAGCAGCAATCCGGACGCGCCGCCGAGAAAGTCCCAGCCCTCGACGATGATGCTCCCCATCTCGGCGAACGCCAGCGTTATCAGCACGAAAGAGAGATGGCCGAGCTGAAAGCGGAAATCGACCCAGGCGATGGCGGCGCCCAGCGCACCCGAGATCAGCGCCGAGATCACCAGCCCCAACCACATGTTGATGCCGAGCTTGAGCAGCAGCGCGCTCGACAGCATGGCGCCGATGCCGATGAACAGGCTGTGGGCCAGCGAAATCTGCCCGGCCATGCCGCCGACGATGTTCCACGAGGATGCCAATGCGACATAGACCAGCGACAGCGTGAGGATATGCAGATAGTAGCTCGACAGCATGAACGGCAGCATGGCGGCAATGGCCAGCACGCCCCACCAGATCGGCGACGACAGCGTCTTGTAGAACTCCTCTCTCATCGCGAGGAACTCCAGGTCAGTCCCTGCGGCCGGAACAGCATGATCAGCACAAAGATGATATAGGGCATCAGCAACCCCAGCGGGCCATCCAGATAGATGGTGCCGAACGCTTCGGCGATACCGATGACCAACCCGCCAAGCATGATGCCGACGAAATTGGTCATGCCGCCGAGCACGACCACGAGCAAGGTGATGACGGTATAGCGCAGGCCCTGAGTGGGCTGGATCGGCGTACCCGGCAGCAGCAGTGCCGCAGCCAGCGCCAAAATCCCGATGCCGAGCGCGAAGGTCATGACCTGGACGCGGCCGACGTCGATCCCCATCAGCGCCGCGGCATGGGCATTCTGGTGCACGGCGCGGATCGAGCGGCCGAAGTCGGTCGATCGCAGCATGACATAGAGGCCGCCGGCGAGTACGAACGAGACCGCGAACGCGATCAGATGCGGCACGCGCAGAACCACGTCGCCCAGAAGAAGCAGCTTCGATTCCACAACCGAGGGCGTCCGCGCCGGTTGTCCGCCGAACACCATCAAGATGCCATTCTGCAGAACCAGGCTCAGCCCCAGGGTCAGTTGTACCACCATCAGGAACTGGTGCCCGACCATCGGCCTGATCAGGAACAGGTAAACCAGCGCCCCGATCGCCGTCATCACCGGCACCGTGATGATCACGGAGACATAGGGATCGAGCGACAGCGCCGAATACAGGGCCAGGCACATGAACATGCCGAGCGAGATGAAGTCGCCATGCGAGAAGTTGACGACGCCGCTGACGCCGTAAACCAGCCCCATGCCCAGCGCCAGCAGCCCGTAGGTGCTGCCGATCAGAAGGCCCTGCGCCAGAGCCTGGTACAGTTCGCTCACGCCGTCCTCCGGTTACAGGCCAAGATAGGCACTCTTGGTGCGGGGATCGTTCCTGACCGCATCGGCAACTCCCTCCACCGCGACCTGCCCGCGCTCCAGCACGTAACATCGCTGGGCGTGGCGCAGCGTCAAATTCAGGTTCTGCTCTACCAGCAGGATGGTCAGCCCTTCGGCATGCAGCCGGTCGATGATCTCGAAAATATACTGCACGAAGAGCGGCGAGAGGCCGAGCGAGGGCTCGTCGAGCATCAGCACCCGCGCTTCGGCCATCAGCCCACGGCCGATCGCCAGCATCTGCTGCTCGCCTCCCGACAGCGAGCCGGCATTCTGCGAAAGCCGCTCCCCGAGCCGGGGAAACAGCTCCAGCACCTTGTCCATCTGCCGGCGGCGGTTCGGCCGCGCCCGGCTATTGATGCCGCCGAGCAGCAGATTTTCCCGAATGCTCATCTCGGGAAATACCAGGCGGCCTTCCGGCACCTGCACGATGCCGCGCTCGACGCGCCGGCGCGGCGACATCGGCGTGATGTCCTCGCCCTGAAACAGGATTCGTCCGGAGATCGGCCTGACGGTGCCCGACAGGCTGTTGATCAGCGTGGTCTTGCCGGCGTTGTTGGCGCCGAGCAGGCCGACGATCTCGCCGGCCCCGAGCTTGACGTTGATATCGCGCAGCACCGGCACACCGCCATAGCCGGCCGTCAGGCTCTCGATCTCAAGCATCGAGATGATCTCCGAAATAGGCATCGATCACGCGCTGATCCTTCAATATCTCCTCTGGGCTCGCTTCGGCGATCTTCTCGCCGAAATTGATCACCACCATCCGCGTCGCCAGCCGCATGATCACCGGCATGACATGCTCGACCATGACGATGGTAACACCCTCCCGGTTCAACTCCTGGATCACCGCAATCGGCGCCGCCGTCTCGCTCATGGTCAGGCCGGCCATCACCTCGTCGAGCAGGATGCAGCGCGGATCGGTGGCGATGCATTTGGCAAGTTCCAGCAGCTTCTTGTCCTGCAGCGACAGCGTCAGCGGCACCTTGAGCTCCTTGCCGCCGAGACCGACACGGATCAGCGCCTGCGCGGCATAGTCGATCGCCTCCCGCATCGGCCGGCGCGTCAGCGCCGCCGTCGTCACCACATCGAGCGCGGTCATGTCGGCGAAGGACTGCACGATCTGGAAGCTGCGCATCAGCCCCCGCCGAACCAGGCGGTCCGGCGAAATGCCGACGATGCTTTCGCCGTCATAGCTGACGTCGCCCTGGCTCGGTGCGATGAAGCCCGAGATGACACCGAACAGCGTGGTCTTGCCGGCACCGTTCGGACCGATGATGCCGACGATCTCGCCTTTCCCGACGGAGAAACTGATCGCATTCAGCGCGACCAGCCCTCCGAAGCGTTTTGTAACGTCGACGACTTCGAGAAAGGCCACGGTAACCTCTTAGGCGCGGGGCCGGGGCGGCACCTGGGCGAACTCCTTCGGGAAGATCACCTGCTGATCCTGCTCGGGCGTCCACTGGATGAACATCGCCGACCCGTCCTTGAGCAGCCGGTCCGGCGCAAACTGCAGGCCGTTCGGCTTGGCAACATAGAGGTTGGGATCGCCGAACGGAATATTGACCTTCTTGAACGCGTCGAGCAGCGCATCGTTCTGCAACGAGGCAGCGTTCTCGAGAATCTGCTGAAGCACGCGGGCAGCCTGTGCATATTGAATGGCGCCCTGCCCGATCTTGTCGAGCTTCGCGACGTCGCGCAATTCGGCGATGATCTTCTGCATCGAATCGATCTTGGCCCCGGCACTGAATCCGGTCATGCCGAACAGGTTCCTGGTCAGCACCGCCTTGCCGATCTCGGGTCCTAGATCCTTCCACAGCGAGAGGTCGGTATAGCCTCCAGTGCCGCCGCAGAAAATGCTACCGTGATAATTGAGATTGTATCGGGCCTGGTGCAGCAGGATTCCGTCACGCGGCGTGACGAGCCCGGCGACGATGTCGGGCTTCAGCGAACGGATGCGAATCATCGCCGCGGTCTGGTCCTGTGCACGGATGTCGAGCGCGGCCTCGCCGATGATTTCGACGCCGCTGGCCTTCAGCTTCTCCACCAGGAATTTGTTGACCTGCTGGCCGGCCTCGTAGTTCGAGTAACCCATCACCGCGGTCTTGATCGCGAACTTGCTGTCGTCGCGCAGCGAGACGACGAAGTCGTGGATCGTCTGGGCGTAACCGCGATCGTAGGGATAGCCCAGCGAGAACATGTAATCCGACTGCGATCCGCCGGCCCAGACCGAGAGCGTCGGCATCTTCAGTTCGTCCAGCACCGGCGTCAGCGCCAGCATCTGCGCACTGAGAATGGTTCCGGTCAGCAACTGCACCTTTTCCTCGGTGATCAGCCGCCGCGCTTCCGCGGCGGTGCGCGCCGGCTGGCTGGTGTCGTCAGCCATCACCAGTTCGATCTGGGCGCCGCCCTTGCTCTTGATGCCGCCCTCGGCGTTGATCTTCTTGATCACGTATTCGAACGCCGGCTGCCCCTCCTGGGCGTAGGCGGCGAGGCTGCCGCTCATCGAGTTGACCACGCCAATCCGGATGGCCGGTCCGGCCGCGCCGGCGCGGCGGATGAACGGCGCCGCGATCGGTCCCAGCAGCAGTCCAGACGCGCCTATTCCGAACGTTCTGCGGTTGATGGCCATGTCGTCGTGTCTCCCTTTAAGCTTCTGTCGAGGCTTGCCTTGCGCAAAAAACTAAGCCGGGTTTTTCCGGCCCCGTCAAACCGTCATCTCGCATGGCGCCATTGCCGCATCTGTCGACGCAGCTATTGACGATCGCGGCAACAGAAAATGCAACCACAGCGGGGCGAACCGACCCGGTGCGCCGACGCAGGCGGCCTCGTTGCCCGTGCGACCGGACTGTCAGGCCCTGCCGTAGAGCGTAACGACGCAGGCCCCGCCGAGCCCGAGATTGTGCTGGAGCGCATGCGTCACGTCTGGCACCTGACGGGGACCGGCGGTGCCGCGCAATTGCCAGACCAGTTCGGTGCATTGCGCAAGACCGGTGGCGCCAAGCGGATGTCCCTTCGACAACAGCCCGCCCGACGGATTGGTAACGACCTTGCCGCCGTAGGTGTTGGCGCCGTCGGTGATGAACTGCTCGGCCGTTCCCTCCGGGGTGAGGCCGAGCGCCTCGTAGGTCAGCAACTCGTTGGCGGTGAAGCAATCGTGCAATTCGACCACCTGAACGTCCTCAGGACCGACACCCGCTGCTTCATAGACCGCCGACGCGGCATCCCTGGCCATGTCGTAACCGATCAGCTTGATCATCGAACGCTCTTCGAACGTGCTGGCGGTATCGGATGTCATCGCCTGCGCCTTGATCGCGACCGAGCCATCGAGGCCGTGGCGCGCGGCAAACGCCGGCGAACAGACGATCGCAGCGGCAGCGCCGCATGTCGGCGGGCAGCATTGATAGCGGGTCATCGGC
Organism: Xanthobacteraceae bacterium; assembly: GCA_019748335.1. Classification (GTDB taxonomy): domain Bacteria; phylum Pseudomonadota; class Alphaproteobacteria; order Rhizobiales; family Xanthobacteraceae; genus Bradyrhizobium. The sequence goes on along the minus strand of JAIEPP010000400.1, from coordinate 2,845 downwards.
CCATATTGCCGGGGAGAAGCCAGAATTTCTTCGACCGAAAGCAGATTGCGGAAAATCGCGAAGGGATTGTTGGCGGCGTGCACGCGCGCCTTGGCGGCGATCTTGGCAAAGACTTCGGGACCGGTGCCGTATTTTTCCGCGTATTCCGCGCCGGCGCCACCGAAGAACTGCGCCGCGCGCGGCGCCTTCGGATCGTGCGCTTGCAATTCGCCCATCAGGCCGGCATGCCGGGCCATCGGCCCGACGCGATCGGGAAAATTCGAGCCGAGCGCGCCGGGCCGCATTTCCTCGAACCCGACCGCAAGCGCGCATTCGACCTGGCCGCTTGCCACTGCCTGGCGCGCCAGGAACAGCGCGCTTGAGCCCGTCGAACAGTTGTTGTTGACGTTGAAGATCGGGATACCCGTCAGCCCCGCGCGATAGAGCACGGCCTGTCCGCAGGTCGAATCGCCGTAGACGTAGCCCGCATAGGCCTGCTGGATCGCTGCGTAGGACAAACCGGCATCGGCGAGCGCCGCGGCTACCGCCTTGGCGCCCATCTCCACATAACTTTCGCTGGCGCCGGGCTTTGCGAACGGAATCATTCCGACGCCTACGACCCTTACATCCGTGCTCATCGTCGTTCCCCCCTTGCGTTCTGTCGGCAGCTCTATTGGTGCTACGGCTCGTTCGCGCTGATAAGCGGGCCTTCAGGGACCCAGGTGGTCCCGTCGAAACGCGCAATCTGCATCTGCCGGAATGGCGTGTACCTGGTGGGCGTCGTGGTGATGGTGATGCCGGGCAGCAGCAGCGGAGCGGCGAGATCGGTCAGGTTGATCGCCTGCTTGAGCAGGTTCTCCCGTGTCAGATCATCGCCACAGAGTTCGAGGATTTTCACCGTCACGAACGCCGCCATATATCCGGCAATGTTGCTGCTGTCGGCCATGTTTCCCGCGGGATACCATTGCTTGAGGAAGGCCTTGTAATCCTGGACGTCCTTCTCGTTCTCCCAGCGGGGGTCGTCCGGCCGCTTGACGGCCAGCGCCGTGATCAATCCCTTCGAGTTGTCCAGCCCGGCAGGCTCGAGCACGGTTTTGAGGGAAGTCGATACGGCGGACAGATAGGTCAGCGGCTTCCAGCCGAGTTCGGCGATCTTGCGGATCGTCTGGGCGCCGAACTTCGGCGTGGTCATCAGAAACAGCGTGTCGACGCCGGCCGCTTTCAACGTCACGACCTGGGAATCGATCGTTGAATCGGTGGTCTCGTAGGTCAGTTCCTTGACGATGAGCGTGGCGGCCTTGCCGCCAAGGCCGTCCTTCAATCCACGGACGTAATCACGCCCCGCATCGTCGTTCTGGGAGAACACGCCGAGTTTGGCGTCCGGCTTGTTGGCGAGCAGATACTGCGCGAAGATCTGGCCTTCCAGCCGGTAGGGAGAATAGAGAAACGTCGAATAGGGAAAGGCCTTCGGATCATCCCATTTCGCCGCGCCCGACGTGATCAGGATCTGGGGAACCTTTTTCACGTTGAGGTACTTTTGCGCGGCCGAGCTCGTCAGCGTGCCGAGTTGCCCGACGATGGCTAGCACCTCGTCCTGTTCCACCAGCCGTCGCGTCTGCTCCACGGCCTTGGGCGGGCTGTAGGAGTCGTCGAGGCTGATGAGATTGATCTTGCGGCCGTTCACGCCGCCGCCGGCGTTGATCATTTCGAAATAAGCGGTTTCAAGCCGCCCCACGGTGCCATATGCGGAGGCCGGTCCGCTGTAAGGCATCGTCTGACCGATCTTGATCTCGGTGTCGGTGACGCCCGGCCCGTATTTCTTCTCCGCGGCGTTGATCGAGAACGGCGTCGCGACAACAATGGCCACTGTCAGCGCAAGAATGGAAAATCCCGTTCGCATTTCTCTCTCCCTCGTTGGCTCTTGCCGATTTCTTTGACGATCGGCTTATCCGACCCGGACGGTCGATGTCTCCGTGGCAATTCGATGCAATGATCTCGCGGGAAGTTCGCTGGCTGAACTCCGACTCCGGGTGCTCAGATCGCATCCCAGTTGAAGATGTCCGCCGAGCGGTCGAGCTTGTAGAACGACGACTTCAAGGCGGGCATGCCATGCTCGGCAATGGTCTGCGGCGTCCAGCCCTCGCCGCGGTGCACGGAACGCAGCGGGCGCGACTGGCCCATCAGGAAAATTTCGTTCATGCGCACGGCAAAAATCTGGCCGGTGACATCCTTGGCGGCGTCCGAGAGCAGGAAGGCGCAGATCGGCGCGATCTTCTCCGGACCCATCTGCTGGATTTTCTTGACGCGGGCTTTCTCTTCCTCGGTCTCGGTCGGAATGGTTCCGATCAGCCGGCTCCAGGCGAATGGCGAGACGCAGTTCGAGCGGACGTTGAAACGGCTCATGTCGAGGGCGATCGACTTCGACAGGCCGACGATGCCAAGCTTGGCCGCGGCGTAGTTGGCCTGACCGAAATTGCCGACCAGACCTGAGGTCGAGGTGAAGTGGACGAACGAGCCGCTTTCCTGTTCCTTGAACAGCCGGGCTGCGGCGTGCGCGACATAGAACGAGCCCATCAGGTGAACCTTGATAACGGACTCGAAGGCATCGATGCTCATGCGATGAAAGATCGCATCGCGCAGGATACCGGCGTTGTTGACCACGCCGTCGAGTTTGCCATAGGTGTCGGTGGCCATTTTGACGATTTTGCTCGCCGGAATGGCTTCCGCGACCGTTTCGAACACGCCATGCGCGCCGCCGATTTCCCCGTCCCGGTCTCCGAAATCCGCCTCGCCGGCGACCCCCTCACCGCCACCGCCAAAGGCGCCCTCATCGCCGCCCTCAGCGAAATGTAAGCCCCCGATGCGG
>JAIEPP010000113.1 GCA_019748335.1 Xanthobacteraceae bacterium | reverse complement strand
GGCATCTGGCATCTCGCCACCCGCTCGACGTCAGCCGTCGCCACCATGACGCCGGAATACGCCAAGCTGATGGGGCTGACGGCGACGCAGGGCAAATCGGCGATGCCGGGCCCGCTCGATGTCGGCGCCAAATTGTGGGAGCACTTGAAGCGGCCGTTCTACGATAATGGGCCGAACGACAAGGGGCTCGGTATTCAGCTCGGCTATTCCATCGCCCGCGTCGGCCTCGGCTATCTCCTGGCCGTGATCGTCGCGATTCCGCTCGGCTTCCTGATCGGTATGTCGCCGTTGATCAACAAGGCGCTCGACCCGTTCATCCAGGTCCTGAAGCCGATCTCGCCGCTGGCCTGGATGCCGCTGGCGCTCTACACCATCAAGGATTCCAGCATCTCCGCGATTTTCGTGATCTTCATCTGCTCGGTCTGGCCGATGCTGCTCAATACCGCCTTCGGTGTCGCCGCGGTGCGCAAGGAGTGGATCAACGTCGCGCGCACGCTGGAGGTCGGCACCATCAGGCGCGCCTTCACCGTGATCCTGCCGGCCGCGGCGCCGACGATTCTGACCGGCATGCGGATTTCGATCGGCATCGCCTGGCTGGTGATCGTCGCCGCCGAAATGCTGGTCGGCGGCACCGGCATCGGTTACTTCGTCTGGAACGAGTGGAACAACCTTTCGATCACCAATGTCATCATCGCCATTCTGCTGATCGGGGTCGTCGGCATGCTGCTCGACCAGGTGCTGGCGCGCTTCACGCGCATGGTCACGTTTCCGGAATGATCTGACATGACCGACAAGTTCATTTCCATTGAAGGCATCGCGCGGCGTTATCCCGGCGCCGAGGGAACGACGACCACGATCTTCCAGAATCTGTGGCTGTCGATGGGGCGCGGCGAATTCGGCTGCGTGATCGGCCATTCCGGCTGCGGCAAGACCACGGTGCTGAACATCCTGGCCGGCCTCGACGCGCCGAGCGAGGGCACGGTCATTGTGGATGGGCAGGCGATCGAGGGCACCAGTCTGGATCGCGCCGTAATCTTCCAGAGCCACGCGCTGCTGCCGTGGCGCACGGTGCTCGGCAACGTCGCCTATGCCGTGACTTCAAAGTGGCGCAACTGGGACCGCGCCAAGGTGAAGGCCCATGCGCAGACCTTCATCGATCTCGTTGGCCTGAGCGGCTCCGAGCACAAGCGGCCTTCGGAATTGTCGGGTGGCATGAAACAGCGGGTCGGGATTGCCCGTGCGCTCTCGATCACGCCAAAGATCATGTTGATGGACGAGCCGTTCTCCGCGCTCGACGCGCTGACCCGCGGCACGCTGCAGGATGAGGTCCGCCGCATTTGCTTGGAGACCGGCCAGACCGCGTTCATGATCACCCATGATGTCGATGAGGCGATCTATCTTGCCGACAAGATTTTTCTGATGACCAACGGCCCCGGCGCCGTGCTGGCCGAGATCGTGGAAAACCCGCTGCCAAAGGATCGCGGCCGCATCGACCTGCACCGCCACCCCTATTACTACGCGCTGCGAAATCATATCGTCGACTTTCTGGTCAGTCGCAGCAAGACGTTCACCGCAACGGTGACCAGCCACGATCCGCGCAACGTACCGACGGTTCGGCCCGGTCTGGGTGAGCCAACCATCGTTTCGCCGCCGAGGGCGGTCGAGGCCAGTTCCGCGCAGACGATCGCGCGCTAGATTACCAAGGGAGACGACACATGAAACGCGAAGACCTCACCGAAAAGCTGCTCGACATCAAGCGCGAGAAGGGCTGGAGCTGGAAGCACATCTGCGCAGAGATCGGCGGCTATTCCGAGGTGCTGATCGTCGGCGCCGTTCTCGGCCAGATGAAATTGACCAAGCCGCAGGCCGCGAATGCGGGTGAACTGTTCGGGCTGTCGAAGTCGGAAACGGCGATGCTGAACGAGGTCCCGATGCGGGGCACCGGCACGCCGATGCCGCCGACCGATCCCTTGATCTACCGCTTCTACGAAATGGTGATGGTCAACGGGCCCGCCTGGAAGGCGCTGATCGAGGAAGAATTCGGCGACGGCATCATGTCGGCGATCGATTTCGACATGGTGATGGAACGCGTCGCCAACCCCAAGGGCGATCGGGTCAAGATTTCGATGTCGGGCAAATTCCTGCCGTACAAATATTACGGCGCCAGCGGCAACGTGCCGGAGTATGGCTTCAAGGAAGAATAGAGGCTCCTTTCGTCATTGCCTGCAACAAACGCGAAGCGTTTGTGCAAGGGAGCGTAGCGACGAAGCAATCCAGACTTCCTTTGCGGAAAGATGGATTGCTTCGCTGCGCTCGCAATGACGGTGAGAGAGTAACTACCCAAACGCCGCCCGCACTTCCTTGACCGGTGCCATGTCGCGGACGAACGTGAATGCGCCCTGGTCTTTCATCTCGTGCGCACTTCTCAGGAACGCGGCCAGCGCGTGGCGCGCCATGGCACCGCCGACGCTGATGCGCTTGACGCCCGCGGCGGCGATTTGATCCACGGTGAGCGTCGGGTCGGCAAATCCCATCACCAGGTTGAACGGTTTTGTCACCGACGACACCACGGTGCGGATGGTGTCGATGTCGTGGACGCCGGGTGAATACAGCACGTCGGCGCCGACGGCTTCGAACGCCTGCAGCCGCTTGATGGTGTCGTCGAGATCGTTGCGGCCCCACAGCAGGTTTTCGGCGCGCGCTGTCAAGGTGAAAGGAAAGGGCAGGGCCCGTGCCGCCTCGACCGCCGCCTGCACGCGCTCGACCGCGAGCGAGAATTCGTAGATCGGCTTGTCCCGATCGCCGGTCGAATCCTCGATCGAGCCGCCGACCGCGCCGGCCTCGGCCGCGCGCGCGATCGCCTTGGCCGCCGTCTTCGGATCGTCGGCGCCGCAGTTCTCCAGATCGGCATTGACGGGCAGGTCGGTCGCCTCCGATATCACGCGGCAGTTGTCGATGATGGCATCGAGGCTGACGGTGCTGCTGCCGAGCATGTTGGCGAGGCCGAGGCTGGTGGTCGCCAACGCCTCAAAGCCCATTGCCGCGAGCAGTTTGGCGGTGCCGGCCTCCCAGGGATTTGGGATGATGAAGGCGCCGGGGCGCGCATGCAGCGCGCGAAAGGCTTCGGCTTTTTGCATCTGTGTGCGCATCGGGTGCTCCGCTGAATTCGTCGGCTGGTTCTGACTGGCGGTGAAACTAGGTCGCCGACTCGTAAAGCGCATCCAGATTTTGGCTGAAGCGAGTTTGACGAGAGCAAGGTAGTTTTCGCTTCAACGGCAACCACATGTTCCCGATCGTCGACCGGTTCGGCACCGGCTACGTCACCATGGATCAGGTGCGCCAGCACTACGCCGATCCCGGAAAGTTCAACGGCTATGCCTGACGCGCCGAAGCCCCGTACCCTCCAACGATTTCGCTGATCTGCACGATGGGCGCGATGTCCGTATAGTTGGCGACGTCCGCGACGATCTCCGCGCGGTGGGGACCGAACGCCTCCTGGAATGTCCCCAGGGTCGGCGAGTAGATGTGGCACGCCGCGACGAACTCCGGCGCGCTTCCAGGTTCGCGACCCGCAAGGCCCTTATCGATCTCGTAGCGCAGGCAGGCATCGCCGAGCCGTTCCTGGATCAGTGGCATGTGGCGGGTGCGGTAGTAGTCGTGATCGAACTTCGAGCCGTCATTGGCCGGATAGTAGACGCTCATCTTGATCATGGTCGGGCTCCTGCCTGAACGCTTGTCCGAGCGTCCGAGGGGCCTTTCTAGCGGGCTTCCCGATATCAGCCAAATTTGTTATTCTTCTCAATATCATCAGTTTTTTGCATAGGCCCTACATGGACAGCGATGCGCTCCACACCTTTCTGACGGTTCATCGCCGCGGCGGCATCTCGAACGCCGCGAAGGCGCTGCACCGTTCGCAGCCGGCGATCTCGCGGCGTATTGCGCTATTGGAGCAGGAACTCGGCGTCCCCCTGTTCGAGCGGCTTGCGGGACGCACGATGCTGAGCGACGCCGGCCGGGTGATGGTGCCTTACGCCGAGCGCGCGGTGGCCGCCGCGCTGGATGCAGAGAATGCGGCTCGCGCGCTGGCGCGGTCGAATGCGGGCCCGGTCGCACTTGCCGTGGTCGGCACGCTGGCCGGGGGCCGGCTGTCGGCGATCCTGAAACGTTTCGCGGCCGAGCATCCCGCGGTCGAACTGAGCTTGCGCACCGCGACCAGCGCGGAGGTGAGCGATCTGATCCGGCGCGGCGAAGCCACCATCGGCCTGCGCTATGATCGCGACCGCTCGCGCGATCTCGATTGCGACCTGCTGTTCACCGAACGGCTGCGCGTGGTGTGCGCGCCGGATCATCCGCGTGCCGGCCGCCGTGTCGCAAGACTTGCCGATCTGCGCGACGAGCGCTGGATCGCTTTCCCTGTCGTGCCGGGACGGCGCGAGATCACGGCGTCACACGTTTTTGCGCTGTTTCAGACCCATGGTCTTGGCGAAATCGACTGGACGCCGGTCGACAGCCTGACCGCGCAGAAGCGGCTGGTCGAAGCCGGGCTTGGTATTGCGCTGCTGTCGGAGAGCAATGCTGCCGAGGAATTGCAGCATGCGTCGATATCGACCATCGGCGTCGGCGACCTCACAGCGAGCCATGACGTCGTCACGGTGACGCGACGCGGCGGCTTCCTGAGCGCGGCATCGCGGCGATTGCTGGAGATCGTTGATGGGGAATATGGCGGGAGCAAATCCGCCGGGCGATGAATCCCTCCGTCATTCCGGGGCGCGTCGAAGACGCGAACCCGGAATCTCGAGATTCCGGATCACCGCTGCGCGGTGTCCGGAATGACGTCCAAGCCTTACGTTCCAGCCTTCACCTGCGCGGCCGCCTGCGCCATCAGTTGGTCCATCTTGACGCGAATTTCCTGCTCGGTGACGGCTATGCCCTTGGTCTTGAGATCGCCCATCACCTTGCGAACCACGTCGCCATCGCCGGCTTCCTCGAAGTCGGACGCCACCACTTCCTTGGCATAAGCGGTGGCGGCATCGCCGGTAATTCCGAGCTTTTCGGCCACCCATTGTCCCAGCAGCCTGTTGCGGCGCGCCTCGGCCTTGAACTTCTGCTCCTCGTCGAGGGCGAACTTCTTCTCGAAGCCTTCCTCGCGCTTGTCGAAACTGCTCATTTTTGGTTCCAATCCCGGCACATGGTAAACGCGGGGCCGTGTTGCGGCGGCCCGCTCCCACACCTAGATAGAGGTGGCGAATCGGCAAAACAACGAGCCGTTAAGCCGCAGGGCAACCGTTATAAGTTGGGCCCAACCGGGCCTGATCGATTGTGCTGGATAGGCCAATCAGGTAGGTTGCCCCCAGGTCAGGTTCTTGTTCTGTTTCCGGTGCTTGTAGTCGAGCTCCCGGCCTTCACGGCAGCTCCGTCGTGGTCGTAACCCTTGTCATCCGGAGCACACCAGATTCATGGATTTCAACAAAACACGGTACATCCCTATGAGCCGTCGACGCCGCATTTATGAAGGCAAGGCCAAGGTCCTGTATGAAGGTCCGGAGCCGGGAACCCTGATCCAGCACTTCAAGGACGATGCGACCGCGTTCAATGCCAAGAAACACCAGGTGATCGAGGGCAAGGGCGTCCTCAACAACCGGATTTCGGAGTACCTGTTTCAGCACCTCAACGACATCGGGGTGCCGACCCATTTCATCCGCCGCCTCAACATGCGCGAACAGCTGATCCGCGAGGTCGAGATCGTGCCGCTCGAGGTGGTGGTGCGGAACGTGGCGGCCGGATCGCTGTCGCAGCGCCTCGGTATCGAGGAAGGCACCCAGCTGCCGCGCTCGATCATCGAGTTCTACTACAAGAACGACCAGCTCAACGACCCGATGGTCTCGGAAGAACACATCACCGCGTTCGGCTGGGCGACGCCGCAGGAAATCGACGACATCATGGCGCTGGCCATCCGCGTCAACGACTTCCTCACCGGGCTGTTCCTGGGCATCGGCATCCGTCTGGTCGATTTCAAGATGGAATGCGGCCGCCTGTTCGAGAACGACATGATGCGGATCATCGTCGCCGACGAAATCTCGCCGGACTCCTGCCGGCTGTGGGACATCAAGTCGAACGAGAAGCTCGACAAGGACCGCTTCCGCAGGGATCTCGGTGGCGTCCTGGAGGCCTATACCGAGGTCGCCAAGCGTCTGGGCATCCTGATGGAGAACGAGCGTCCGGCCGGTTCCGGCCCGGTGCTGGTGAAGAGCTGAGTTCCGTCATCCTGAGGAGCGCGCCGTCTTCGGCGCGCCTCGAAGGATGGAAGTAGACGAAGTGAAGAGCGACAAAATCGCCCTTCGAGGCGCGGGCGCTGCCCGCGCACCACGAGCGATAACGGCGGAGCCGTTACGCGGGGGTGACGTTCCGAATACTGGGCCAGGAATATGAAAGCACGCGTTACCGTTACGTTGAAGTCCGGCATTCTCGATCCGCAGGGCAAGGCCATCGAAGGCGCGCTGAAATCGCTCGGCGTCGATGGCGTTGCCAGCGTGCGTCAGGGCAAGGTGTTCGACATCGAACTCTCCGGCTCCGACAAGGCCAAGGCGGAGGCGGCGCTGAAAGCCGCCGCCGACAAGTTGCTGGCCAACACCGTGATCGAGAATTACCGGGTCGAACTTCTCTAAGGCTGCACCGCTGATGAAATCCGCCGTTCTCGTCTTTCCCGGAATCAACCGCGAGCGCGACATGGCGCGCGCCTTGAAGCTCGTATCCGGTCATGAGGCCGCGATGGTCTGGCATGCCGAGACCGCGCTGCCCAAGGGTACCGACCTCGTGGTCGTGCCCGGCGGGTTTTCCTATGGCGACTACCTGCGCTGCGGCGCTATTGCCGCGCGCGCCCCCGTGATGGACGCGGTGCGGGCGTTTGCTGCCGACGGCGGCCTCGTGCTCGGGGTCTGCAACGGCTTTCAGATCCTCTGCGAAGCAGGTCTCTTGCCCGGCGTGCTGATGCGCAACGCGCGGCTGAAATTCATCTGCCAGGACGTGCACCTGCGGGTCGAACGCTCCGACACGCCGTTCACGCGCGGTTACAATGCCGGGCAGGTCATCCGCGTGCCGGTCGCCCATGGCGAAGGCAATTACGAGGCCGACGAAGACACCGTGAAGCGGCTCGAAGGCGAGGGGCGGGTGCTCTACCGCTATTGCTCCCCTGATGGCGAAGTCGGCGAGAGCTCCAACATCAACGGTGCCGCGCATTCGATCGCCGGCATCGTCAACGAGCGTGGCAACGTGCTCGGCATGATGCCGCATCCGGAAAACCACGTCGAAGACATCATGGGCTGCACCGACGGCCGCGGACTGTTTGCGGGCCTCGTCGCCCATCTGGAACAAGCGGCGTGAACTCGTCCACGGCGAAACTGGCGGTAATGCTCGTCGCACTGTCATTGGCCACCGCCGCGCACGCGCAGGATTTTCCAAAGCATCCCATCAGCATGATCGTGCCGTTCGCGGCCGGCGGCACCTCCGATGTGATCGCGCGCGCGGTCGCCGAGGAGATGGGCAAGGCGCTGGGCCAGCCGGTCGTGATCGAGAATGTCGCGGGCGCCGGTGGCTCGACCGCGCTGGCACGCGCCGCGCGCGCCGAAGCCGATGGTTACACCATCGCGATCGGCAATGCCGGCACCAGTGCGGCGACCTATACGATCTATCCTAAGCTGCCGTTCACGCCGGACTCGTTTGCACCGATTGCGATGGTGGCCAAGACCTTCGGCATCGTCGCGCTGCGGAAGGATTTTCCGGCCAGGAACCTGCAGGAATTCATCGCCTACGCGAAAAACAATCCCGGCAAGATCAATCTCGGCCATGCCGGCATCGGCTCCTCGAACTTCCTGATCTGCAAGAGCTTCGTGCAGGCCGCCGGCATCGACGTCACGCTGGTCGGCTATCGCGGCGCCGCGCCGGCGCTGACGGATGCGATCGGCGGCCAGATCGACGGTGTCTGCGATGCCGCCGCCTCGGTGTCGCAGGCGATCGACGACAAATTGGTGCGGGGTCTCGTCGTCGGCTCGACAGTGCGGCTGGCGACCCTGCCTGACTTGCCGACCTCGGTGGAAGCGGGCCTTCCCGAATTCGAGGCGCAAGGCTGGAACGGCCTGTTCGCGCCAAAGGGAACGCCAGCGGCGATCATCGAGAAATTGAACGTGGCGGCGCGCACGGCGGTCGAGAGCGAACCGGTCAAGAAGCGCTTCCACGACCTCTCCACCGTCGCGCCCGATGCCAACGAGCACGCGCCGGACGTACTCGGGAAACTGGTGACGCGCGACGTCGAGAAATACCGCAAGCTGCTGGAAGAGAAGAAATAGCCGCAGCGCAGCCGTCATCGACCCGGGTCAGGTCGTCGCCAGTTCTTTCTGATGCAGCCACGCGGTGTGCCGCGGCGGGCTCTTGGTTTTGGACCACTCATCCACCATGTCGTGCGCCACCGATTGCATCCGCGCCAGTTGCTCGGGCGTGGCGGTCCAAGTCGCGACCTCAAGGCGGTGGCCGCTTGGATCCCAGAAATAGACCGACTGAAAGATCGTGTGATCGGTCGGGCCGATAACATCGAGCCCGGCGGCTTCGGCCCGCGCCTTGGCTTCCAGAAGCTCGTCCATGTCCTTGACCTGCAGCGCGATGTGCTGCGTCCACTCCGGCGTATTGGGATCGCGGCCCATCGGCGGTGAATTGGGCAGCTCGAAGAAGGCCAGAATGTTTCCCGCGCCCGCGTCGAGAAAAATGTGCATGTAGGGGTCTGGCGCCTTGGTCGAAGGCACCCGGTCCTCGGCAATCGCGCCCAAGAGGTCCATGTTCAGAACCTTCTTGTAGAAATCCACCGTCTGTTTGGCGTCACGGCAACGATAGGCGACGTGATGGATTTGCTGGATGTTCATGACGATCTCCCGGTCCACGGATGTGCGACATTGGAAGCTCACCGAAATCCCGGCGCCTTGATGCCGATCAAATGGTGCCCTGCAAAAACGGCAGCCGTGGCTGGAAATTGCGGCGGGGCAGGCTCAGTCCCGGCCGCCGAGGCGGTCGATCCACTTGCCATAGCGATCGGCCGGTATCGTCATCGCCGCGACGCCGGCCATGACCAGGACAAGACCCAGCACCAGATTCGCCGGCACGGCCTCGCCGAGCAGCGCCACCGACAGGCCGACGCCGATCGGAATCCGCAAGTACCCTTGCGCGTTGGTGGTCAATGTGCCGAGCCGGGCGAGGCACATGTAGAACAGCATCAGCCCCAGCGCGCTCGAGAAAATCCCGATGGTGACGATGGC
>JAIEPP010000127.1 GCA_019748335.1 Xanthobacteraceae bacterium | reverse complement strand
GACTGCGCGGAGCGCGGGATCAACCTGTCCATGGTCAACATGGGCGGCGGCTTCCCGACCAAGTACCTCAAGGACGTTCCTCCGGTCATGCAGTATGGCCGGTCGATCTTCCGTGCGCTGCGCAAGCACTTCGGCAACCAGATCCCGGAGACGATCATCGAGCCCGGCCGCGGCATGGTCGGCAATGCCGGGATCATCGAAACCGAAGTCGTCCTGATCTCGAAGAAGAGCGACGAGGACGAAGTGCGCTGGGTGTATCTCGACATCGGCAAGTTCGGCGGTCTCGCCGAGACGATGGACGAGTCGATCCGCTACGCCATCCGCACGCCGCATGACGGCGCGGACATGACGCCGTGCGTGCTCGCAGGTCCTACCTGCGATAGCGCCGACGTATTGTACGAGAAGACGCCGTACCCGCTTCCGGTGACGCTCGAGATCGGCGACAAGCTGCTGATCGAAGGCACCGGGGCCTACACGTCGACCTACTCATCGGTGGCGTTCAACGGCATCCCGCCGCTGCGGACCTACCACATCTGAACAGCCTCGTTTGAGGCTTGAATAACGGGAGCCGGTGCGCCGGCTCCCTCCCCTTCATTCGCGAATTTTCGAAACAACGCTCCGCGGCCTGATCGGCCGTGCGAGTGGAGACTGACGTGCCATGACTGCTTTGCGGAAGACCACCGTTGCCCTCACCTCCGATGCCGCTCCGTTCGCGATCCGTGCGGAACGGTCATCGGACGTCGTTGCGCGTGAAGCGCTGCTGGATGCCTGCTTTGGCGATAACCGCCATACGCGCACCTGCCAGCGCCTGCGCGACGGACGTGCGCCAGCCGAAGGCCTTGCCTTGTCGGCGTTGGTGCGAGGCCGCCTGGTGGGCACCGTGCGGTTGTGGCACGTCAGCGTCGGGGGCCTCCCGGCGCTCATGCTCGGCCCGCTGGCGGTTGAGGATTCCTCCCGCAAGTACGGCGTCGGGGCCGCGCTGATGGACCACGCGCTCGCGGCGGCGAAGACGCGTGGCCATCGCGCGGTCATTCTGCTCGGCGACGCGCCGTATTATGCCCGCTTCGGCTTCACGGCGGCGAAGACCGGCGAGCTGTCGCTGCCCGGCCCGTTCGAGCGCGACCGCCTGCTCGGCCTCGAACTGTCGGAAGGCGCGCTCGACGGCGCCTGGGGCATGATCGCGGCCACCGGCAAGCCGCTGCCGAAAACCCAGGCAGCCCGCGGCCGCAAGGCGCTGCTGCCGGCGACGCGGGCGGCCTGAAGCGGGGTTGCGCGGCCAGGCAAAAAGCCCTTAAACCGCGCCAACTTCTTCAAAACGCCAGATCGAGGTTCCGATGCCCCGACGCCTGATTTCCACCGGCTCGCCGCTTGAAAAAACCGTCGGCTACAGCCGCGCCGTGATCGACGGCGATTTCGCCTTTGTCGCCGGCACCACCGGCTACGACTACGCCACCATGACGATGCCGGCCGATGTCACCAGCCAGTCACGGAACTGCTTCAAGACCATCGAGGCCGCGCTGAAAGAGGGCGGCTTCGCGATGGCCGACATCGTCCGCGCGACCTACTACGTCACCGACGCTGAGTATATCGATGCCCATTTCGCGGTCTGCGGCGAGGTCCTCGGCGATATCAGACCGGCCGCGACGTTGTTGATCGTCACCGGCCTCGCCAGGCCCGAGATGAAGGTCGAGATCGAAGTGACCGCGAAACGCCGCACCGCCTGACCCCATCCCTCACCAGTCGTCCGCCAGCCATTTCCGGAGAAACCATCCCATGAGCCCCGCCTCGCAGATCTACGCGAAGATTACCGGCCCGATCGTCATGGTCGGGTTCGGCTCCATCGGCAAAGGCACATTGCCGATGATCGAGCGGCATCTCGATTACGACAAGTCGCGCATCACCGTGATCGATCCCAAGGACGAGGGCCGCAAGGCCCATTGCGAGAAGCAGAATGTAAGATTCATCCAGCAGGGCGTGACCAGGGACAATTATCGCGACTTGCTCACCCCGCTGCTCACGGAAGGCGGCGGCCAGGGTTTCTGCGTCAACCTCTCGGTCGATACCGGCTCCACCGACATCATGGAGCTCTGCAACGAGCTTGGCGCGCTTTATATCGATACCGTCAACGAGCCCTGGCTCGGCTTCTATTTCGATGCTTCGAAGGGCCCGGAAGCACGCTCCAACTACGCCCTTCGCGAAGTGACGCTGGCCGCCAAGAAGGCGCGGCCTAAGGGCTCGACGACGGCCGTCTCCTGCTGTGGCGCCAATCCCGGCATGGTCTCCTTTTTCGCCAAGCAGGCGCTGCTCAATGTCGCCGCCGATCTGAAGCTCAATGCCCCGAAGCCGAAAACCAAAGCCGAATGGGCGGACTTGATGCGGCAGGCTGGCGTCAAGGGCATCCACATCGCCGAACGCGACACCCAGCGCTCCAAGAAGCCGAAAGAGCCTGATGTCTTCGTCAACACCTGGTCGGTGGAAGGCTTCCTGTCGGAAGGCGTGCAGCCGTCCGAACTCGGTTGGGGCACCCATGAAAAATGGATGCCCGAGAATGCGCATACCCACCAGGCCGGCTGCGGCGCAGCTATCTATTTAATGCAGCCCGGCGCCAACACGCGCGTGCGGACCTGGTGCCCGACCCGCGGCGCGCAGTATGGATTCCTCGTCACCCACAACGAGTCGATCTCGATCTCCGACTACTTCACGGTGCGAGACGCGTCGGGCACGGCGATCTACCGGCCGACCTGCCACTATGCCTATCACCCGGCCGACGATGCCGTGCTGTCGCTGCATGAAATGTTCGGCCGCGCCGCGAAGATGCAGGAAAAGCACCACATCCTCGATGAGAACGAAATCGTCGACGGCATCGACGAACTCGGCGTGCTGCTGTACGGCCATGACAACAATGCCTACTGGTACGGCTCGCAGCTTTCCATCGAGGAGACCCGCAAACTCGCGCCCTATCAGAACGCCACCGGCCTGCAAGTGACCTCCGCCGTGCTCGGCGGCATGGTGTGGGCGCTGGAAAACCCGAACGAAGGCATCGTCGAAGCCGACGAGATGGATTTCGATCGTCTGCTCGAAATTCAAATGCCGTATCTTGGCCCGGTGAAGGGCTACTACACCGACTGGACCCCGCTCACGGACCGGCCCGGCCTGTTCCCGGAGGACATCGACACCCAGGATCCCTGGCAGTTCCGCAACGTGCTGGTGCGGTAAGCCGCCGGCATCAGACCGGCCTTGTGCATCGCACAAGCCGGTCTGCGCCGGAATCCGGGACGTATAACTACCAACCGCGGGTGCCGCCGCGCGTAACCTTCGCTTAATCCAATCGCGCGATCCTGACGCGGTAAATTCAAGCGAGGGCCCAGGGCCCGTCGCCGCCATTTTTTCAGGGCGACGGCTCCGCGGGCGGAGCGACCGGCATGCGCGCCATCATCCTGATCATCCTGTCCGCGGCGGCACTGGCGGCGTGCACGCCCGAGAACACCGACGTCACCGGCTCGATCGGCAACTGCACAAGGCAGCTTTACAGCGCCTACAATCCCAAGGACATGAAGCAGTGCGTCAAGGTGTGCATCGCCTGCGAAAGCGGCGTGATGACGACCTGCTCCACGTCCTGCACGCTCAAGGGCGCGCACTGAGGAGATATCTCCTTTGTCACTTCGCCAGATAATCGAAATCGACCGTGCCGAGGCCGAGCGTGAGGTCGGCCTTGAAATGCACGGCGGAGACGACTTCGCGCACCGGCAGCCGTGCCACGTCGGCCAGCGCATGCGGAAACAGGCCGAGCGCGCCGGGGCCGGTCCACGCTTCCTTCAGCGTGATGTCCTCGAGATAATAGCGCACCAGTTCGCAGATCCGCGGGGTACCGTCGACATGGGGGATGATCTTCAGCATGAAGTTCGGCACCTTCATCGATTTCAGCACCGCGTCGTGGTCGATCGCGCGGTGCTTGTAGCCCATGGTGGCGGACACGCAGAGCACCGAGCCGTAATGTAGCGTGCCGACCAGCACGTCGCTCTCGATAGCGATCTTCGGCGATGCCAGTTTCTTCGGAAAGCCCCACAGTTCGCGGCCGCCAGCGATCGGTGCCTCGTCGTCCAGATACATCGAATGAACGTAGCCGCCGTTCTCGCCCTTGTAGCGCACCGGGATCACCTGCCCGGTTTCGGTGTAGTCGCCGAAACCGGTGGAGTCAGGCATCCGGATGAATTCGTATTTGACCAGCGGCTCGGTGACCTCGAGCGGCTCCGGCACCACGGCGGCGAGCGCGTCCATGTCGGTGCGGTAGGTGATGATGAAATATTCGCGATTGAAGAAGCGATAGGGCGCCGGCGGAAACGCCGGGTTGGTCAGTGGCATCGAATATGCGGTTCGTCTGACGTCGTCGATCTTCATCACTGCCCTCATTGGTCGCCTGCGCTCGTGCGCGATGATGCGATTATGGAACAGGCCATCGCGACAGGCGAGACCGTAAAATCGGCAGACGATCAAGATATCGCCAGCGGGTCACACGCCCCTGCGTCACGCCGCCGTCATGCCAGTCAGGCGACGCCACCGAGATAGAGCCGCTTGACGATGTCGTTGGCCTTGAGGTCGTCGACCGAGCGGGCCGCCACCGCGATCTCGCCGTGGACGATGATATAGCCGCGGTCGGCAATCCGGATGGCCTGATTGAAATTCTGCTCCGCCATCAGCACGGTCAGGCCGACCCGCGCCTTGAGTTCGCCGATCTTGGCGATGGTCTGCGACACCAATAGCGGCGACAGCCCGACCGACGGTTCATCGATCAACAGCAGCCGCGGCGACGACATCAGCGCGCGCGCGATCGCCAGCATCTGCTGCTGGCCGCCGGACATGGTGCCGGCGAGCTGGTGCTCTCGCTCCTTCAGCACCGGAAAGGTCTCGAAGGCGAGCGCGAGGTTGCGGTCGATGGCGCCGCGGGCGGTCTTGCGGAACGCGCCGAGCATCAGGTTTTCCTTAACCGTCAGTTTGGGAAACAGCCGCCGCCCCTCCGGCACCAGCGCCACGCCGAGATCGACGATTTGTTCGGTCGTGAGCCTGGTCAGGTCATGCGCCGCGCCGTCGATGGTCAGCGTAATGCTGCCGCTGTCCGGGCGAACCAGGCCCATGATGCACTTCATCAGCGTGCTCTTGCCGTTGCCGTTGGTGCCGAGCAAGGCGACGGTCTCGCCGGATTCGACGCCGATCGCGATGCCGCGCAGCGCCTTGACGGCGCCGTAGCCGGCATGGAGACCGTCGATGGCGAGGCTAAGTGCCAAGATAGGCCTCCTGCACCCGCTTGTTCGCCATCACCTCGTCCGGCGCGCCAAGCGCGATGATCCGGCCGGCATCGAGGCACATCACGCGCTCGGAAAAGCGCATCACCGCCTGCATGATGTGCTCGATCATGATGATCGTGATGTCCTCGTCGCCGAGGCTGATCAGAAGGTCGAGCACCTCGTCGACTTCGGAATGGGACAGCCCGGCCATGGCTTCGTCCGAGACCAAAAGCTTGGGGCGCACCGCCATTGCGCGGGCGAGCTCCATCTTGCGCAACTCGACCTGGCTCAGCGTATCGGTGGGCGCGCCGGCCTTGGCCGCCAGCCCCATCCGCGTCAGGATCGACATCGCCACCTCTTCTTCCGGCAAGGCCGCGGCGGCAGCGCCGGGCGCCGATGCGAAGTCGAGCCCGACCATGAGGTTTTCCAACACCGTCATGCTCCTGAACGGCCGCGGGATCTGGAAAGAGCGGGCGATGCCGCGACGCGCGCGCTGATGCGGCGGCAACTGGGTGATGTCCTCGCCGCAAAAAATCACGTTGCCAATCTGCGGCTTCAAGGCGCCGGAAATACAGTTGATCAGGGTGGTCTTTCCCGACCCGTTCGGGCCGATCAGGCCGAACCGTTCGCCTTTCTTGATATCGACGCTGATGTTGTCGAGCGCGGTGAAGCCGCCAAACGTCTTGGTCAGGGTACGTATCTGCAGCAGAGGGGCATCGGGCGTGGCAGGTGACGTCGTCATGCCTTGCCTCCCGCGCGCAGGCGGTAGCGCGGCCGCAGCAACCCGATAATGCCCTTGGGCGCCACCACCACGAACACGACCAGCATGATGCCGAGCACCAGCACGTTGACTTCCGAGGAGATGGTGACGGCCAGCAGTTGCTGTGTGGTGCCGAGCAGGATGGCGCCGAGCACCGGGCCGATCCAGTGCGCGGTGCCGCCGATCAGCGCCATCGCCAGCACCGAGACCGAGTAACTGAGATTGAAGGCCGACGACGGGTCGGCATATTGCAGATACATCGCGGCCGGCGCGCCGCCCGCGGCGATCAGCCCGCCAGAGATCATGCAGGCGACCAGTTTGAGCTTGAGCGTCGGCACGCCGGTGCATTCGGCGGCGAGTTCGTCGTCCCGCAGCGCCTGCAGGCCGCGGCCGATCCGGGAATTCTGGATATAGCGCGCGATCGCCACCGCGATCACCACCAGCACGCCCTGCACGAAGAACAGCATCTTGACGTAACTGTCGAACGGCTCCGTCACCGGCGGCCGCTGCAACTGGATGCCGGCCGCGCCGCCGACGAACCGCCAGTTCATCACCGTCGTCTCGATGATGATCGCCAGCGCAATCGTCGCGATCGAAAAGAAGATGCCGCGCATGCGCAACGTCAGCAGGCCGACCGCAAGCCCGAGAAGCATGCCGACCACGGCCGCCGCCGCGATCTGCACCACCAGCGGCGCGCCCGACACCTTGAACAGCGCCACCGCGGTGTAGACCCCGACGCCGAAGAAGGCATTGGTACCGAAATTGACGTAACCGGCATAGCCGCCGAGGATGCTCCAGGCCACCGAGAGCACGATGAACTGCAGGATCACATAGCCGGCAAAGAACGGATATTCGTTGCGGACGAGCTGCGTCATCGCCATGACGGCGACGAGAAAGACCGCGATACCGGCCCAGAAGACGATGCTGTTGTGTCGTGCGGTCATCGGCCGAGCAAACCTTGCGGCCGGAACGCAAGCACGGCGAGCAGCATCCCGAACGAGATCGCGGGCGCCCAGGACGCGCCGAACACCGTCAGCACGATGGTTTCGGCGACGCCGAGGATGATGGCGGCGATTAGCGTGCCGGTCATGCTGCCGAGCCCGGCCATGACCACGACGCAGAACGTCCGTCCGATATAGGCCCGGTCGAGCGTCGGCTCGACCGGGGCCACGATAATGAGAAGCGCGCCGGCCATTCCGAGCACGGCGGTGGCGATGCCGAAGGCAAATTGCTTGATCCGGACCGGGTTGGCGCCCATCAGCCGCAGCGCCTCCTCGTCCTGCGCCACGGCGCGGATCGCGCGGCCCATGAAGGTTTTCGACAGATAAATCGCAAGCAGCCCGGTCAGGCCGAGGGCGACCGCGAACGCGACCAGTTGCCGGATCGGAATCCGGAATTCACCGAAGCGCCAGGATTTTCCGATATAGCTCGCCGAGACCGATTGCTGGTCGACGCCGAACTGCAGGATGATGAGCACCTCGATGATGAAGGCGATACCGAAGAAGAACGCGATGCCGCGAACGGCGGCGTCGCTGCCGCGTCGCTCGAAGATTTCGTAATAGATGCGGTAGGCGACAAGGCCGAACACGAAGAACAGCGGCGTGATCAGAAGCCCCGCCACCAGCGGGTCGATGTCATAGCGGTCGTTGAGCAGGAACACGCCATAGGACGCCAGCACCAGGAACGCCGGGTGCGCGACATGGGGCACGTCGAGCAGCCCGAACGAAACGGACAGCCCGACGCTGACGGCGGCATAGAAGCAGCCGAGCAGCACCCCCAGCACTACCGCTCCCAGCAGCAGGTCCATTGAAAACACGTAAAGATCCCCCTTAGAGCCGGTTCTGATGGCATCAGAACCGGGCTCCAATCCTCGGTTTGCAGCCGCGGCCTATTTGCGAGCAGCCTCGAACGGACTGATGAGCGTTCCGGTTTTCAATTTGTCGGGGAACAGGATCACCTGCTTGCCGGAAGAGCGGAACTGTTCGACGTCCTTGTCCTTGACGCCGCGGAACTGGGCCTGAAGCGTCGCGGTTTCCTTGCGCTCGCCATCCGCCGCAAACGCGATCGGCCCGACGATGGTCTTGTGCTCGTTTTCGCGCAGGTATTTTGCCAGCGCCTTCTGGTCGAGCGACTTGGTGGCGTTGACCGCCGCTTCGATCATCTGGCCCTGGGCATAACCGAACGGCGCCAGGTAGTAGCCGAGCGGATCGATCTTGGCTTCCACCGCGCGCTTGGTGTACTTGTCGAAGAACTCCTTGGTGCCGTCGAAATACATGCTCTTTTCCGGCAGCCAGGTATTGTAGTTGACGACCCCGTTGAGCAGCGATCCCAGATTGGCCATCACGGCCGCGAACTGCAGGCCGACCATGCCGCCGCCGAAAATCTTGACATCGTCGCCGATCCCGATCTCGTTGACAGCGCGCAGGATGCCGGCCGAATCCGGCGGGTAGGACGCGACATAGACCATGTCGGGCTTGGCCGCCTTGAGCGAGCGGATGATCGAGGAGAATTCCACCGTGTTGGGCGGATAGTTCTGGTCGAACACCACGGGAAGGTTGCGCTTCTTGGCGACATCGCGCGCGGTCAGTGCGAGATTTTGCGCGAATTCCTGGTCCGCCGAAAGAAGTGCCAGGGTCTTGCCACCGGCCTTCTGGCCGATATCGAGGAACGAGGACGCCCAGCTGTCGGCCGGTCCCCATGGCGCATTGTTGAACCACATGTCGTGGCCGACCTTGCTGTTCACCTGGAACGAGAAGTTCCCCATCAGCAACAACCCACGCTGCTTGACGAACGGCATGATCGGCGCGGTCGGCACCGTCGCGTAGGGCGCGAACAGGATGTCGACCTTGTCGACGTCGACCAGCTTGGCATAGATCGCGGGGGTTTCCGACGCGCTCGACTTGTCGTCATAGACGATCAGTTCGACCTTGCGGCCGAGCAAGCCGCCCTTGGCATTGATGTCGTCGCGCCAGATCTCGGTGCCGAGCTGTGAAGCCTTGCCGCCGCCGGCGAGGCCGCCGGTCTGCGCCATCGACATGCCGATCTTGATCGGTGGCTGCTGCGCCGAGGCGATTGAGCCCTTGCCGAGCGCTGCGACTGCTACTGCGCCACCGAGAAACGTTCTGCGTTTCATAACTCTCCCCTATTCTCGTTATCCGGCTGTTTGCCGGCTGTTATTGCCGTAAGCCTAACCGGGGATTGGGGAGCAACACACGGCTTCACAGTCTGCGTGGAGAGGCCCTTTGGACCAATTGCTA
>JAIEPP010000426.1 GCA_019748335.1 Xanthobacteraceae bacterium | reverse complement strand
TGGTCGATCCCAAGGCGGTGTTGTTCCTGCTCGGCACCGAGATGGACTACAAGGCCGACAAGATGCAGGCCCAGTTCATCTTCAACAACCCGAACCAGGTCAGCGCCTGTGGTTGCGGCGAGTCGGTGCAACTGACGGCCGCGAAGGTCGACTAATCGCGCTTTGCACTGCCCTCATCCTGAGGAGCCGCACCCTTGTGCGGCGTCTCGAAGGATGGCGGCGAGCACGATTGCGGGCCTCATGGTTCGAGACGCCGCTTTGCGGCTCCTCACCATGAGGGATTGGCATCCATGTTGAGGCCACGATGGATCGCGACTTTCTGATCGACCTGTTCGCCGATTTCGGCCCGGTCACCATCCGCAAAATGTTTTCCGGCTTCGGCATTTCCGCCGATGGCACCAACTTCGCGCTGGCGCTGCGCTCCGGGCTTTATTTTCGAACCGACGAGGAATCCATTCCGCAGTTCGAGGCGGAGGGCTCAAAGCCGTTTCAGTACCAGACGCGGGCCAAGACGGTCACCGTGAACTCGTATTGGGAATTGCCGGCGCGGCTGTTCGACGATCCCGAGGATCTCAGCGTGTGGGCGAGGACGGCGCTGGCAGCGGCGCAACGCGCGGCGCTGAAGAAGCGGCCGAAGGCGGCGAAAAAGGCTGTGGCCAAGAAGGCTTTAGTGAAGAAACCGGCGGCAAAGAAGGCGGCGAAAACGAGCGGTCGCAAAAAGCCGGCGACGAAGAAGTCCAAGAGCAAAGCGCCAAGGAAAAAGTCCTCATCCCCGGGATGAACGCAATTGCGTTTACCCGTGGGAGCCTCACGCTTGTGCGGCGCCTCGAAGGATGGCGGCAAGGAAGATGGCGGGCCTCATGGTTCGAGACGCCGCTGTCGCGGCTTCTCACCACGAGGAATTATCACGCCACCTGGCTGCGGGTTTCGGCGATGTATTCGGGATCGGTTTCGCAGATCACGCGGTTGCGGCCGTTGCGCTTGGCGGCGTAGAGGCAGGCATCGGCACGTTCGATCAGCGAATCCGTGTCGTCGCCCGGCTTCAGCATCGACACGCCGACCGAGATGGTGACGCGGCCGAGAATTTCGCCGGTGGATTTCTTCTTCAATTCCTTCGCCATCACGGCGCGGCGGATATGATCGGCGACCGTCAGCGCCTGGCGCAATGCGGTGTTGGGCAGCACCACCGCGAACTCCTCGCCGCCATAGCGGGCGGTGATGTCCTGACCCTTGATGGTCTGTTTCAGGGACATGCCGACCAGCCGCAGCACCTGATCGCCGGTGAGATGGCCGTAGGAATCGTTGAACGACTTGAAATGGTCGATGTCGAACATCAACAGTGACAAGGGCTCGCCGCTGGCCAATGCGGTCTGAACGGCCATGTCGATCGAACGGTCGAAATATTTCCGGTTGCCGAGGCCAGTCAAGGGATCGGTCAGGATCTCGGCACGGATCGCTTCCAGGCTATGCTGAAGCGTACTGATCTCGGACTTCGAGAGCGACAAGCGGGCTTCCAGCGCCTTGTTGGTGTCGCGCATCTCGCGGGTTGATTTCACCAGCATCTCGACGACCGCTCGGACCTGGTCCGGCTTCTGCGCGACCGACAATTTCTGGCTGGCGCCGGTCAAGCTCTCGTCATAGCTCGCCGATGTGCCGAGTGCCTCGGTGATGAGGGCCATCACGTCGTCGATCTCGCCGATCACGCGCGCACCTACCTGGTCGATGCGATCGGATGTCTTGATGTGGGAAAGATAGGTGTCGTAGATCTGTTCGAGATCGGACTCGCTCAGCCTGCCGTTGCGCGCCAGCGTCTCGTTGATGATCTTGTTGAGGGCAGCATTGTATCCGGTCGCGTAGACGTACCAGATTTCGTAATTGCGCGGGACCGCGGTTTGCCGGAGGGACCTGATCTGGCCCAACGCCACTTCGGCAAAAGCCATCGTGCGTTCGTGTTCGTCCAGCAGTTTCACCACTGATCCGTCCCCAATAGCCGAGCAGCGCTTCTGGTTGCTCTGTAGCAATGATTAAAAATTATCACGCCAAGCTAATGGAGGAGAATGAAGACCGGGTAAACACGAGGTTCCCTGGGGAACCCCGTCACATGCCGGTCTTTAGTTTTGACGCGTTTTCTTTACGCGAACCGGGGTCCACTTCGCTCGAAAACGCTCTAGATGCGAGCGCGAACCGGCCGCAGCAGAAACGCCGGAAGGTGCGAATGATCGGCGGGCTCGGCGCCGGCCTCGCGCTGGGCGCGCCGCGGTTCGGGCCGGCCGATCGAGGGCACGCGCGAGGCCGGCGCGGGGGCCGGTGGTACGAAAGAGTCGGCAGCGGCCTGCGGCTGCGGGTCTCTCCCGCGACCGCCCCGGGAATGCCTTTTCTCACGCGGCTCGGAATTGCGCGGCTCGGAGTGCCTGTTTTCACGCGGCTCGGATTGCCTGGGCTCGCGGGCCTCGGCAGGCTGCGATTCGGAAGGTCTTGTTTCAGAACTTCTTGTTTCAGTATTCCTCGTTTCAGAACTTCTGGGCTCGCGCTCGCCGCCCTTGGCGTGCCGCGGTTCGCGCTCACCGTGGCGCGTTTCGCGTTCACCACCGTGACGCGGCTCGCGTTCACCGCCGCGACGTGGCTTGCGGCCGCCGCGTGAGCCTTCCCGCGAACCCTCGCGGGAACGATGTTCGCGCGGCGCGTCGCCGTCACCGGATACTTCCGTGCTCACCGAATAGTCGCCCTCGGCGTGGGGAATCGGTTGTCCGATCAGCCGTTCGATGGCGGCGATCGACTTGGTGTCGAGCGAGGTGACGATCGAGATCGCGGTGCCGGCGCGACCGGCGCGGCCGGTACGGCCGATGCGGTGCACGTAATCGTCGGCATGATGCGGCACGTCGAAATTGAAGACATGGCTCACGATCGGAATGTCGAGGCCGCGGGCGGCGACATCGGAAGCCACCAGCAGCGGGATTTCGCCCTTGCGGAACTGATCCAGCGCCGCGGTGCGGGCCGACTGGTCCATGTCGCCGTGCAGGGCGCCGACGCTGAAGCCGTGTTTCTGCAGGGATTTGTAGACGACGGCGACTTCGCGCTTGCGATTGCAGAAGATGATCGCGTTCTGGAGGTCCTTGGCGTCGCGCAGCAGGCGGCGAAGGATATCGCGCTTGTCGTGGGCCTCGCGACCGCCGGGGACCTGGAATTGCGCCACGCCGACCGCCGTGGTGGCCGGCCGGGAGACTTCGATCCGCTCGGGATTGTGCAGGAAGGCTTCGGAGATGCGGCTGATTTCGGGCGGCATCGTCGCGGTGAAGAACAGGGTCTGGCGCGTGAACGGCACCAGCTTGCAGACGCGTTCGATGTCGGGAATGAAGCCCATGTCGAGCATGCGGTCGGCTTCGTCGATGACAAGCAGTTCGACGCCGGTGAGGAGAAGTCCGCCGCGCTCGGTGTGGTCGAGCAACCGGCCCGGGGTCGCGATCAGCACATCGACGCCGCGGGTCAGTTTGGTGTCCTGGTCGCCGAACGAGACGCCGCCGATCAGGAGGGCGACGTTGAGTTTCTGGCCGACGCCGTATTTGTCGAAGTTTTCTTTGACCTGGGCGGCGAGTTCGCGGGTCGGCTCCAGGATCAGGGTGCGCGGCATTCGTGCCCGGGCGCGGCCCTTTTCCAGCATGGTGAGCATGGGCAGGACGAAGGCGGCGGTCTTGCCGGTGCCGGTCTGGGCGATGCCGAGAACGTCACGGCGGGCCAGAACGTGCGGGATCGCCTGTTCCTGAATAGGGGTAGGGGTCGTGTAACCAGTGGCCGCAACCGCGGCGAGGACCTTATCGGAAAGGCCGAGATGGGAAAAAGACATTGAGCCTCAAGTCGACACCGCCGTTCGGAATCGAGGGTAAAAAGGCTGTCGCGTTTTGCCCCGAAACGGCGCGCTTTTTGGAAGCTGGGGGCTCTGACTTACGCAGACGAGCGGCAAACCAGGGAATCGCGTTTCGATCCAAGGCCGCGTTGAGCCGAAACATAGGGTCGAAATGGCTAAAGTCAATCTGGCAACCGTTCTTATAGCCGAAAAAGCTTAATGTTTTCGCACAAATAACCACCAAACCCGTCATTTGGCCGTCAAATGGCTGCAGGCTTCCTGCAACCGTTGAACCGTGGGACAGGGCATGCCGACTATGGCATGAGGCGGTTTGCAGGGTCCCACGAGGCCTGCAGGCCACAGGGCTATGGACCATTCGCGCAGACGGGGAACGTGATGACCGGTTGGCTTTCCAGACTTGTTTCCACGGCCGGCGTCGTGGCCGCGCTGCTGGCGGTGGCCGCGCCGGCGCAGGCCGAGAAGCGCGTCGCGCTGGTGATCGGCAACAACGATTACCGGAACGTGCCGAAGCTGCAGAAGGCGGTCAACGACGCCCGCACCATGGGCGATACGCTCAAGCAACTCGGCTTCACCGTGATGGTGGCGGAAAACCAGAACCGGCAGGCTTTTTCCGAAACGCTGCTGGCGTTCGACCGCGCGGTAGGTCCCGGCGACACCGCGTTCTTCTTCTATGCCGGTCATGGCTTTGAAATCGCCGGGCAGAATTTTCTGCTGCCGACCGACGTGCCGGCCGCGACCGAGGGCCAGGAAGAACTGGTGCGGGACGCCTCGGTGCTCGCCGACCGCGTCATCGAGCGGTTGCAGAACAAGAAGGTGCGCACCGCCATCCTGGTGTTCGATGCCTGCCGCAACAATCCGTTCGAGCGAAGCGGTACCCGCGCGGTCGCCGGCGGCGGCGGTCTGGCGCCGATGACGCAATTGCCGGAAGGCGTGTTCTCGGTGTTCTCGGCCGGACCGCGGCAGACCGCGCTCGACCGGCTCTCCAATGACGACGGCAATCCCAATTCGGTGTTCACGCGGACCTTTGCCAAGGAGCTGACGGCGCCCGGCGTCAACCTGGTCCAGGTCGCGCAGCGCACCCGCCGCCTCGTGAGCGAAATGGCGGAGACCGTCCATCACAAGCAGATCCCGGTTTATTTCGACCAGATGGTCGACGACGTCTTTCTCAATGGCGCGTCGAAGGGGCAGGGCGCGGCCGTTGCCGAGGCGGTGAAGCCGATGGCGCCGCTGCAGGTGGCGGCGTTGCCGCCTGTGCAGCGTCTGGCGCCGCAGAACGATTCCGTCAACGCGCCGATCGCATCGTTCTCGCGCCACAATGGCGGCTGGAGTGTCACATTCTCGATTGCCGATCCGACGCTCGGCATTTCCTGGAGGTTGGGCGACAGCGGCGACTTCCGCGAAACCGGATTCATCGACACGCTCGATCCGCGCACGCGCAAGCGGATGCCGAACTCGTCGATCGAGCTTCCGGCCGATGCGCCGGCGGCCACCATCCAGCTGCGCTATGTCGACACCAATGGCGAGTTGCAGGGCCCGTTCCCGATCCGGTTCGATCCGGAAGCCGCCCTCATTCGCGATCAGCGCAAGATCCTCGACCTCACCGCGACGAGCTGGCTGTCGTTTCGCGAGTTCAACGGGCTCCTGGTCTATTACAGCCAGCTGATGTCGTTTCGCTGCGCGATCCGCGAAGCCCGGATCGGCATCGACAGCGCCGTGCCCGACAAGGTTTTGAAGATGCCGCCCTGCGATCCCAGGGATCCCAGCGCCATTCCGCACGACGCCACGCCGTATTTGAAGCTCGCGCCGACCACCAAGTCGGTCTCGGTGGAGCTGACCTACCGCGACGGCAGCGTGTCGGAGATCAAGAGTTTCCGGCGTTAGGCTCCCACCCAGCGGTGTCCCCGCGCAGGGGGGGTGACCGACGCTGGGCCGGCCTGGCCAAGCGGCGTGTGAGGTCCGCGCACGAGGCGGCGGCGCGCGGTTCTTGACCCGGTCGAGGTTGTCTTCCTTCTCGGAATCCTCAACGGTTTTGCCGGCCTGATTGCCGGGGTTGTAATGGTACTTGCCCTCGGCATGTTCTCCGGGCTGCTTGTCATTCGGGTTCTTGTTGTCGGCCATCTCGCGGCTCCTTTGAACAGATGATCTTCAACGGAACTGCGCTGCGTAAGTTCCGGCCCCTGTCAACCGCGGAATGGACCGAAAATGCCGCGCGAGCGTTCCCAATCCGACGCGGATTGATCCCGTTCCCGCCATAAACGCCCCTCACGCTGGCGTGATAAAATCGGGGGACGATCATGCAGGCACAGCGGATTTGCGAGGGTGTCGAAGCCGATCATCGCGCTGAAATCGAACGGCTTTATGTTCGGCTCGCTGTGGTCAATGCAGGGATAGCCGAACTTGAAAAGATGCATTCCCAAAGCGATGATCTCGAAAGCCTGAAGACGAGCGCGCTGTCTCTTACCCGCCAGATCGATGAAGCGCGCTGTTCAATCGCCGACGAGCAATTGACCGGCCTGTTGGCGAGATAGCCGGTCGATCAGGTTTTCAAATTGTTGGGAAATGTCAGCGCCTCAACCGCGGCGGGCGGGCGCGTGGTCGAACCGGTGACCACGCGCTCGACCAACGTCAGGCGGCGTTGACGGCCTTGCTGTTCACGCCTTTGCGAAGCGCAAGCGTGTTCAGTTTGGTATTCGCGGCCTTTTCCTCATTGAGGTTTGTCGTCAGGAAGCGAACCACGTCGTCGTGACCGAGCTCTTCCGCCCATGCGATCAGGGTCCCGTAGCGGGCGATTTCGTAGTGTTCGACCGCCTGCGAGTTCGCGACGATGGCCGCGTCCAGGACCTGCTTGTTGTCGATCTCGCCCGCGGTTTCGTCGGCTTCCTTGATGATGCCGTCGATGGCCGGACAATCGGTCGCCTGCGGCTCCTTGCCGAGCTTCTGAAACACCTTTTGCAGGCGTTCGATCTGCCCCTTGGTCTCTTCCAGATGCGCCTTGAGGCCGGCCGCGAGGTCGCGGTTGGTGGATTGCTCGATCATCTTGGGGAGAGCTTTGGTGATCTGATGCTCGGCGTAGTAGATGTCCTGCAATCCGTGCAGAAACATGTCTTCCATGGTTTTGATGTCTTTCGAAAACAGTCCCATTTAAAGCCTCCTGGTGTTGGGACTTTTCGACTCTCCGCTACGTGATTTGTTCCTGTGGGAACGGCGATCTCGTTGCTGGCAACGCGCAAAAAAAACGGCCCCAGCGCGGGGGCGTTGCTGGGGCCGTCTCGGGGGATGTGCCGGGAACGGCCCGGCACGTTCAGCTAATTCGATGATGCGTCATTCGTTCCGTTGCCGCCCACGCCGCAACAGCGCGCGCCGCTATTCTCCCGATTCCTGGTCGCGATGGCCGTCCGGTCCGCGACCGAACACACCGAAGTTGCTGGATTTCATTCCGTCACTGACGGTGGTGGCATCGAGTGCGGCCAGACCCATTCTGAGCAATTCGCGCACCGCTGCCGCGCGCGTCGGCATCCGGTGCTTGAACCTGAAGTCGTCGATGGCAGAGAGTTCTTCGGGCGAGAGCATGATCTGCAAACGTTCGGGGCGAAGGTCGTTCATTGGCTGCCTCCAATGAGTAGTTGGGGTAGAAACTGCTAAATGAGTAATCTACTCAATTCACTAAGTCAGCGCTGGTTCCGGGTAATCCGCAAGAATCCCAAAATTAGTAAAATAGTGTAATAAAACCAATAACTTAGGTATTTACAAATGATCGATGGGGGTGTTTGCTGGAGTTCGTGAGGGCAGCAGGACAATGGGTACAATCATGTCGAGCGAGAAAATCGCGGTCTGCCCGAGCTGCCACCAACCTTTGCGGCCAATGCTTCAGAAGGGAGCTAAGGGACGCAAATATCGGTGCATCGATTGTGAGGGCGAGGATCCCCTTCATTCGACCGAGGTCAGCAAGTTGCTGCGCAGTGTCCAGCCGCCGAGTTAGCCGCGATGCCGAGATTGAGACCGGGAACGCGGGTGTGGTCAGCTGAAGAGTTGAACCGGCTCAACACGCTCGTCGCTCAAGGGGCCTCCGCCACCCGGGCGGCTGCAGCTTTGAATCGCAAGATCGTCAGCGTCCGCAACCAGGCGCGAAAGCTCGGCACGCCATTCCCGACGAGTCGAGCGAAGGGTCCCTGATCCCGCCGCGGCTTGCGTCCCTGCGATCACGGCGCGCGAAGTCCCGCGAAAATCCGCGCGATACCATTCGTCAATCATGTTCCCTAAGGGATTGGTGAGGGTCTCGGGCGAAGTTGTT
This sequence comes from Xanthobacteraceae bacterium, assembly GCA_019748335.1. Classification (GTDB taxonomy): domain Bacteria; phylum Pseudomonadota; class Alphaproteobacteria; order Rhizobiales; family Xanthobacteraceae; genus Bradyrhizobium. The sequence goes on along the minus strand of JAIEPP010000426.1, from coordinate 1,142 downwards.
CTTCAAGGGGAAACTTGGGGAGCAGGACATGTTCAATTCGAGATTGATGATGGCTTTGGCCTGTTCGGCCATGCTTGGCGCTGGTGCTGCTTCTGCGGCGGATCTGTCGCGGGCCTACACCAAGGCGCCAGTCTTTGCGGAAGCCTATTACAACTGGAGCGGCTTTTACGTCGGCGGCCAGTTGGGCGGCTCGTGGACCAACGAGAGTTGGGTCAATACCGCGAACAATTCGATCTTCGGCGACCTCCTTCCGGGCCAGGGTTTTGGCCAGCGTTCATCCGGCGTCTTTGGCGGTGGACAGATGGGCTACAACTGGCAGGCCAGCAATTATGTGTTCGGCCTCGAAGGTTCGATAACGGGCATGAATAACCGTGGCACGGTGAACAACAACGTCTTTGGGCTGGCGCAGGACGATGTCTTCAACTGGCGGACCGACTATATGGCCACCGTGACCGGCCGGGTCGGTTACGCCTGGGCCAACAACCTGATTTACGCCAAGGGCGGATATGCCGGTGTCCACAGCCGGCTCGCGGTATCGGATACGGTTGGGCCTTTCACCGGTTCCGGCTCCGCGACCGCGTGGCACAATGGCTGGACGATCGGCGCCGGCTGGGAATATGGCGTGACCCAGAACTGGATCGTCGGCCTCGAATATGATTATGCGACCTTCCAGACCAAGAACTATCAGCTCGCCGGCGCCGCAGCACCTTTGCTGTACACGTTCGACGCCAGGCCGCGCGATATCCAGTCCGTCGTCGCCCGCGTCAGCTACAAGTTCGGCGCGCCGCTGATCTCGCGATACTGATCACCGTAATAATTCCAGCGCGAAAGCCCCGGCCGTTGCCGGGGCTTTTTCGTTGCTGATATGATCCGTTACGCGCGCGCCTGCTGCACCGGGAAACCGCTCGCGACGTTAAATGGATGTTGTGTGCGCGCCATAGCAGGTGGGGCAACAGGATTTGACCATGTCATCGCAGCCAACCTCCGGCCGCTCCATGAAGGCGCGTTGCTGCATCGTCGGCGGCGGACCGGCCGGGATGATGCTGGGCTATCTGCTCGGACGCGCCGGCATCGACGTCGTGGTGCTGGAAAAGCACGCGGATTTCTTTCGCGATTTTCGTGGCGACACCGTGCATCCCTCG
>JAIEPP010000011.1 GCA_019748335.1 Xanthobacteraceae bacterium | reverse complement strand
GCGGCGTCAAGTCGGGCGCCGTGGTCGATCTCGCCGAATGCGAGCAGGCGGTGCGCCAGACCGTGGCGCTGGCCGAACGCATGGCCAAGGTCCGGGTCGAGTCAGTATTGCTGTCGGTTTCCGGCGGCCGGCTGCAGGGTCAACTGGTCGAGGCGGCTTCCGACATCAAGGGCGGCTCGGTCACGTCGGACGACGTCACCCGCATTACCTCGACCGGCATGCGCCACGCCACCGGCGAGGGCCGTACCGTGCTGCACGCGCTGCCGGTCGGCTACGCGCTCGACGGCGTCAAGGGCATCCGCGACCCCAGGGGAATGGTGGCGCGGCAGTTCGGCGTCGACATGAACGTGGTGACGGCAGATGCGACGGTGGCCCGCAACCTGATGCTGGTGGTCGAACGCTGTCATCTCAATGTCGAAGCCATGGCGGCGAGTCCTTATGTCGCAGGCCTTTCGGTTCTGACCGACGACGAGGCCGATATTGGTGCCGCCGTGGTCGAAATGGGGGCCGGCACCACCACGATCGCGACCTATACCGGCGGCCGCTTCGTCCACGCCTCCGGCTTTGCGGTCGGTGGACAACATATGACGATGGATCTTGCACGCGGCGTCGGCGCATGCATTGCGGATGCCGAGCGAATCAAGACGTTATATGGCACCGTGCTGACCGGCGGGTCGGACGCGCGCGAGTTGATGTCCGTGCCGGCGGCAGGTGACGAACGGGATGCGCCACAGATTGTCTCGCGCGCCACCATCGCCAACATCGTCCGGCATCGCGCCGAGGAGATTTTTGAGATGATCCGGGACCGGCTTGCGGATTCTCCCCTGGCGGCAGAGCCGAGGGCGCAGGTCGTCTTGAGCGGCGGCGCCTCCCAGCTGACCGGCACCGTCGAACTCGCCACCCGCATTCTCAACCGGCCGGTCCGGATCGGCCGTCCGCTCGGCTTCGGCCGGCTGCCCAACGAGGCCAAGGGCGCCTCGTTCGCGGTGCCCACCGGCCTCCTGGTCTATCCGCAATACGCCCATCTGGAACACGTCGAACCGCGGCATACGCGGCAGGTCAGGACAGGGACTGACGGCTATTTCGGAAAGGTCGGACGATGGCTTCGCGAGGGGTTCTGATGACCGATCCTGTGACCAAACGACTTTCACCAAATCCCGCGGCCGTCGGCCGCGGCGAACCAACGCGCGCGACGTAATCGAGAGGCAACCATGGCACTCAATCTGACCCCCCCTGACATCAGCGAGCTGAAACCGCGGATTACCGTCTTCGGCGTCGGTGGCGCTGGCGGCAATGCCGTCAACAACATGATCACCGCCGGGTTGCAGGGGGTCGACTTCGTCGTCGCCAACACCGACGCGCAGGCGCTGACGATGTCGAAAGCGCAGCGCATCGTGCAGATGGGCACGGTCGTCACCCAGGGCCTCGGCGCCGGATCGCAGCCGGATGTCGGTGCTTCTGCCGCCGAGGAGGTGATCGACGAGCTTCGCGATCATCTGACCGGCGCCAACATGGTGTTCGTCACCGCCGGCATGGGCGGCGGCACCGGCACGGGCGCTGCTCCCGTCATCGCCAAGATCGCGCGCGAGATGGGCATCCTCACCGTCGGCGTGGTGACCAAGCCGTTCCACTTCGAAGGCCAGCGCCGCATGCGCACCGCCGAAGCCGGCATTGCCGAGCTGCACAAGGTGGTCGATACGCTGCTGATCATCCCGAACCAGAACCTGTTCCGGGTCGCCAACGAAAAGACCACCTTCGCCGACGCCTTCGCGATGGCCGACCAGGTGCTGTATTCCGGCGTCGCCTGCATCACCGACCTGATGGTCAAGGAAGGCCTGATCAACCTCGACTTCGCCGACGTTCGCGCCGTGATGAAGGAGATGGGCAAGGCGATGATGGGCACCGGCGAAGCCACCGGCGAGAAGCGCGCGCTGACCGCCGCCGAAGCTGCGATCGCCAACCCGCTGATCGACGATAGCTCGATGAAGGGCGCCCGTGGCCTCTTGATCTCGATCACCGGCGGCAAGGACCTGACGCTGTTCGAAGTCGACGAAGCTGCGACCCGCATCCGTGAAGAAGTCGACCAGGACGCCAACATCATCGTCGGCGCCACCTTCGACGAAACCCTCGACGGCATCATCCGCGTTTCCGTCGTCGCCACCGGCATCGAACAGGCGCAGATCGCCCGCAATTCGGCGCCGGCCACGGTCGCAACCCCCGTTGCGACCTCGGCTCCCGACAGCCGTCTGGCCGAACTGACCGCACGTCTCCGCGCCGACAATGCGCGGATGGCCGAACGCGCCCAGAAGCTCGAGCCGGCAGCCGCCGCCCAGGTTGCCGCTGCCGTGGCGCCGGTCCAGGCTCCCGCACAGACGCAGCAGCGCCAGTCCAGCAACGTCGAGCGCGCCGCGCTCGCCGCCATCGCAGCCGCCGTCGCGCCGGAACCATCGCAGCAGGCGCCGCTGCAGTCCGCATCTTATGGCGACGTCACGGTTCGTCCGATCGCGCAGAAGCCGACCCTGTTCCCGGATCACAACGAGGCCCCGCGCGTCGAGCCCGAGCAGCAGGCGGTGCCGGAAAACTTCATCCCGCAGCCGGCCGAACGCGGGCCGTCCCGCGCGCCCCGGATGCCGAAGTTCGAGGATCTCCCGATGCCGGCGCAGGCCGAAATCCGGCAGGCCCGCGGCGATTCGGACGAGGAACATCCGCAGAAGACCCGGCTGTCGCTGCTGCAGCGGCTGGCCAATGTCGGCCTCGGCCGTCGCGACGAAGAGACCGAGCCGCCGATCGCGGCCCGAGCCTCCGGTCCGGCGATGTCACCGCTGCCGCCGCTGCCCGAGCGCAAGCCGCAGCGTTCCGTCGCCCAGCAGATGGGTAACGATCCGGTATCCGAGTATGCACGACGTCCCGCACCGCAAGGTCTGGACGTCCATGGCCGCCCGGCGCCTGTTGCACCGGCGCCACAGGGCGACGACCATCTTGATATCCCCGCCTTCCTGCGCCGGCAGGCCAACTGAAGTTTGTTACAATCCTGACGAAACGAAAGGCCCCGGCTGACCCAGCCGGGGCCTTTTTCATGGCGCCCTTGCGGGGGTGCCGTTGGACAGCCAACCAACTGATTTTAAACCGTTAATTATTCATTCCATGGTCAGCTATCGCGGCCGAAATCGTTGCCAACCGGTTTCGAATTTGGTTAAGCCTTGGCGCGAATGCGGCAGAGATAGGGTAACAATCGGTAAAAAAGCGTGAGTTGGCGCGCTTTCGGGCAGTGACTATGGTCTGCCGTGACTTGGGGATACCTAAACATCGAATCAGCGTTCAAGCGTGGTTCCGATCTTGGGTATAAGTCGGGTAGTGGGCAGTTTTCGCATGAAGTTCAGCCGTCAAACAACGCTTCGGTCGCAAGCCACCGTGACAGGCGTCGGCGTACATTCCGGTTTGCCGGTTAATCTGACCATTGGACCTGCACCTGTTGATGCAGGTTTTATTTTTGTCCGCACCGGTCTTGATGACGCCGATCGCGAAGTTCCCGCCGTAGCGGGGTCCGTGATCGCCACCGACCTTGCGACCGTTCTCGGCGACCGCGAAGGTCCGCTGGTTTCGACCGCTGAACATGTGCTCGCTGCGCTGCGCGGCATGGGCGTCGATAACGCCACCATCGAGGTCGATGGTCCCGAAGTTCCGATCATGGACGGCAGTGCCGCCGCTTTCGTCGCAGCCATCGATCAGGCCGGCATCGTCACCCAGTCCGCGACCCGCCGTTTCATCCAGGTGATGAAGCCGGTGCAGGTTGCGATCGGCGACAGCTTCGGCGAGCTGCGTCCGCATGCGGGCGGCTTCCGCGCCGAGGTCGAAATCGACTTCGCCAATCCGGTGATCGGCCGCCAAAACTTTGCGCTCGATCTCAATCCCGAAAGCTTCCGCCGCGAGGTTTCCCGCGCCCGTACCTTTGGCTGCATGAACGACGTGGCGCGGCTCTGGAGCGCCGGTTTCGCGCTCGGCTCGTCCTTCGACAATACGGTGGTGTTCGACGATACCCGTCTGCTCAACACCGAGGGCCTGCGCTACAGCGATGAATGCGCTCGCCACAAGGTGCTCGACGTGATCGGCGATCTCGCGCTGGCCGGTCTGCCGCTGCAAGGCGCCTATCGCTCGGTGCGTGGCGGCCACAAGCTCAACCACGCGGTGCTGACGGCCTTGCTGGCCGATCCCAGCGCCTGGCGGGTGGTCGAGGCGGAACCGGCACGCCGTTCCCGCGGTCATGCCGAGGCTGGCGCGGGCATGGTGGGCGGCATGGTCGCCCCGGCCTACGGTCCGGATTTGTCCTGACTTGCGCCTTCGCAATGTCCTGACTTGCGCCTTCGCAATGTCCTGACTTTCCCCCTTGGAAATGTCCTGACTTTCCCCCTTGGAAATGTCCTGACTTTCCTCCGTCTTCTTTCCTGTTCCCCTGCGTTTTGCCGTCTCGCGGCAGAGCAAACGTGCCGCCTGGCGTCATCAGGCAGGTAGCAGCCGTTCAGCGACGTTTTCCGTAGTAACCACAATTGCTAACGATGCTGTCCTGCCGCCTTAATCCGGGCGAATTGGCCCCGTATTCGGTTGGTTAACGACCATTTTTCGGCTACATAGGTCTGCGGTTGCATGACTAGGCGCCGCTGGCCTTTTGAAGACTGGGGCACGGGGAATAGGCGTCCATGACCGCGGTTCATGGGCGAGCGGGCCAAGCTGGACCGCATCACAATCGACCGTATCAAAGGCGTCAGGTCCAAACTTCATGTCGGCACAGCGTATGACGCTCGAACCACGCACCTCATCCAGCCTTTTCCGTTCGCTGCGGTTCGCGGCCGGCCTGATCGCGCTCGCTATTCCCTTGAGCGGTTGCGGCACCGGCGCGCTGTGGGACAAGTTCACCGCCAAGGACGATACCTTCAACGAGGAACCGGCGGACAAGCTCTACAACGAGGGCTTGTACCTGATGAACCAGCGCAAGGATAACAAGGCGGCGTCGAAGAAGTTCGAGGAAGTCGATCGTCAGCATCCTTATTCCGACTGGGCGCGTAAATCGCTGCTGATGTCGGCCTATTCGTTCTACAACGCCGGCGACTATGACAGCTGCATCGGTGCCGCGACCCGTTACGTCACGCTGCATCCCGGCAGCCCGGATGCGGCCTACGCGCAATACCTGATCGCGGCGTCGCATTACGACCAGATCCCGGACATTTCGCGCGACCAGGGCCGTACCGAGAAGGCTATCGCGGCGCTGGAAGAGGTGATCCGCAAATATCCCACTTCCGAATACGCCACCTCCGCCAAGGCCAAGCTCGAAGGCGCGCGCGACCAGCTTGCCGGCAAGGAAATGGACGTCGGCCGCTACTATATCGAAAAGCGCGACTACACCGCCGCCATCAACCGCTTCAAGACCGTGGTCACCCGCTACCAGACCACCCGCCATGTCGAGGAAGCGCTGGCGCGGCTGACCGAGGCCTATATGGCGATCGGCATCGTCGGCGAGGCGCAGACCGCGGCGGCCGTACTTGGCCACAATTTTCCTGACAGCCGCTGGTACAAGGACGCCTATAATCTTGTAAAGTCGGGTGGTCTCGAGCCGAGCGAGAATCAGGGTTCCTACATTTCCAGGGCCTTCAAGAAGATAGGTCTCGGCTAGGAATTTACTTCTCATGCTGGCGCGTCTGTCGATCCGTGACATCGTCCTGATCGAACGGCTCGATATCGAGTTCTCCCGTGGCCTCGCGGTTTTGACCGGCGAGACCGGCGCGGGCAAATCCATTCTGCTCGATGCGTTCGCGCTGGCGCTCGGCGGTCGCGGTGATTCGGGGCTAGTCCGCCATGGCGCCGAACAGGGCCAGGTCACCGCGACCTTCGATGTGCCCAAGGGCCATCCGGCGACAAAGATCCTTTCCGAGAACGGCCTCGACGATACCGGGGAGATGATCCTGCGCCGCGTCCAGCTCGCCGACGGCCGCACCCGCGCCTTCATCAACGACCAGTCGATCTCGGTGCAGACCCTGAAAGCGGTCGGTGCCGCGCTGGTCGAGATCCACGGCCAGCATGACGAGCGTGCGCTGGTCGATGCCGCGACCCACCGGCAACTGCTCGACGCCTTCGCCGGCCTGGAAAAGGACGTCGCGGCGCTGGAAGTCCTGTGGGATGCGCGGCGCACCGCCAACCACGCGCTCGACGAACATCGCGCCGGGATGGAGCGCGCGGCGCGCGAGGCGGATTATCTGCGCCATGCCTCGGATGAACTGAAGGCACTGCGTCCAAAGGACGGCGAAGAAACCGCGCTCGCCGAACGCCGCACCACCATGATGCAGGGCGAGAAGATTGCGACCGATCTGCGCGAGGCGCAGGAGGCGGTCGGCGGCCACCATTCGCCGGTGCCGGCACTGGCCGCTGCCGTGCGCCGGCTGGAGCGCCGCGCCGGCAACCTGCCGCATCTGGTCGAGCCCGCGGTGAAGGCGATCGACATCGCCATCAACGCGCTGGAAGAGGCCGAGCAGCATCTCAATGCGGCGCTGGCCGCTGCCGATTTCGATCCCGCCGAACTCGAGCGTATCGAGGAACGGCTGTTCGCGCTGCGGGCGGCCTCGCGCAAATATTCGACGCCGGTCGACGGCCTCGCCGCACTCGCCGCCAAATACGCCGCCGACGTGGCGCTGATCGATGCCGGCGCCGGTCAGTTGAAGAAACTGGAGGCCACGGCCGCGGAGGCCGACGCGCGCTACGGGGCGGCGGCGGAAAAACTCTCGGCGGCGCGGACCAGATCCGCCGACAAGCTCAACAAGGCCGTCAATGCCGAACTGGCGCCGCTGAAACTCGAACGCGCGAAATTCATGACCCAGGTCGAGGCCGACGCCAATTCACCGGGGCCGCAGGGCATCGACCGCGTCGAGTTCTGGGTCCAGACCAACCCCGGCACCAAAGCGGGGCCGATGATGAAGGTGGCGTCCGGCGGCGAGCTGTCGCGCTTCCTGCTGGCGCTCAAGGTGGTGCTGTCCGACCGCGGTTCGGCGCCGACGCTGGTGTTCGACGAAATCGACACCGGTGTGGGCGGCGCGGTGGCGGACGCGATCGGCGCCCGTTTGGCCCGGCTCGCCGGCAAGGTCCAGGTGATGGCGGTGACCCACGCGCCGCAGGTCGCGGCCCGCGCCAGCCAGCATCTCCTGATCTCCAAGGACGCCCTCGACAAGGGCAAGCGCGTCGCCACCCGCGTCAACGCACTCGCCGCCGACCTCCGCCGCGAAGAAATCGCCCGCATGCTGGCCGGCGCCGAGATCACGGCAGAGGCGAGGGCCGCGGCGGATAGGCTGCTGAAAGCGGCGACGGCGTAGGCGTGCGATCATGGCCGTGAAAGCGAAGAAACCCCTCACCGACGTCGCCAAACTCACCAAGGCCCAGGCCAAGGTCGAGCATATGCGGCTGTCGCTCGAAATCGAAGCGCACAACGAGCGCTATTACCAGAAGGACGCGCCGACCGTATCGGACGCGGCCTATGATGCGTTGCGTCAGCGGCTGGAGGCGATCGAAACGAAATTTCCCGAGTTCGTCAGCAAGGATTCGCCGACGCAGAAAGTAGGCGCGGCGCCGTCCGGGCGCTTTGCCAAGGTGCAGCACGTCGTGCCGATGCTGTCACTCGGCAATGCCTTCAGCGACGAAGACGTCACCGAGTTCGTCGAGCGCATCCAGCGCTTCCTCAAGCTCGACGCGGACGAGATCCCCGCGATTGTCGCCGAGCCCAAGATCGACGGGCTGTCGCTGTCGCTGCGCTACGAGAATGGCGAACTGGTGCGTGCGGCAACGCGGGGCGACGGTTTTGAAGGTGAGGACGTCACCGCGAATGTCCGCACCATCAAGGATATCCCGCACGCGCTGAAGGGCCGCAATATCCCGGCGGCCTGCGAGCTGCGCGGCGAAGTCTACATGCTCAAGAAGGATTTTCTCGATCTCAACAAGAAGCAGGCCGAGGCCGACGACACCATCTTCGCCAACCCGCGCAACTCTGCGGCGGGTTCGCTGCGGCAGAAGGACGTCTCGATCACGGCGTCACGGCCGCTGAAATTCTTCGCCTATACCTGGGGCGAGATGAGCGAGCGGCCGGCCGAAACCCAGCATGGCATGCTGGCGTGGATGGACAAGGCCGGCTTTCTGGTCAATCCGCTGACGAAGTTGTGCAAGGACGTCGAGGACGTCCTGAAATTCTACCGCAGGATCGGCGAGGACCGCGCTTCGCTCGGCTACGACATCGACGGCGTGGTCTACAAGGTCGATCGGCTCGACTGGCAGGATCGGCTCGGCTTCGTGTCGCGCAGCCCGCGCTGGGCGATCGCGCACAAGTTCGCGGCCGAGCAGGCGACGACGATCCTCAACGGCATCGACATTCAGGTCGGCCGCACCGGCGCGCTGACGCCGGTGGCGCGGCTGGCGCCGGTCACCGTCGGCGGCGTCGTGGTGCAGAACGCGACCTTGCACAACGAGGACTACATCAAGGGGATCGGCAATGACGGCAGCCCGATCCGCGACGGCGTCGATATTCGCGTCGGCGATACCGTGGTGGTGCAGCGCGCCGGCGACGTGATCCCGCAGGTCGCCAATGTGGTGCTGGAGAAACGGCCGGCCAATGCAAGACCCTACAAGTTTCCCGACACCTGTCCGGTGTGCGGCAGCCACGCGGTGCGCGAGGGCGACGAGGTGGTGCGGCGCTGCACCGGTACGCTGATCTGCCCCGCGCAGGCGACGGAACGGCTGAAGCATTTCGTCTCACGGCTTGCCTTCGATATCGACGGCCTCGGTGACAAGCAGATTCAAGAATTCTACGAGGACGGCCTCGTGATGTCGCCGGTGGACATTTTTACGTTGCAGAAGCGGGACGCGCGCGCGTCGAGCAAGCTGATGCAGCGCGAGGGCTATGGCGAAACGTCCGTGCGTAATCTGTTCGCGGCGATCGACGCCCGCCGTAATATCGACCTGCACCGCCTGATTTACGGGCTCGGCATCCGCCATGTCGGCGAGGGCAACGCCAAACTGCTGGCGCGGCACTACGGCAGCATCGAGAATTTTCGCGAGGCGATGCTGGCCGCCGCCAAGGGCGCCGGGGACGAAGAGAACGAGACCGAGGCCTATCAGGACCTCAACAATATCGGCGGCGTCGGCGAGATTGTCGCCGACGCGGTGGTCGAGTTCTTTGCCGAGCCGCGCAACGTCAAGGCGCTGGGTGAGCTGCTGCACGAGATCGAGGTCAAGCCGGCCGAGCAGCCGCGCAAGAGCTCGCCAGTGT
>JAIEPP010000204.1 GCA_019748335.1 Xanthobacteraceae bacterium | reverse complement strand
GGGTGGGTGCGCCAGGCTTCAAGCGCTTCCTCCGAGGCAAAGCGAAACACCGTGATTTCCTCACCATCAGCCGCGGTCCGTACTTTCGTCGATAGAGTCCCGGTGCCCTGCGCCGGATTGCGCGCCTCAGCGCTTGTTCGATTTCACGAAGGGGTTTGTTACGCGGACATATGAAGTCGTCCGATCACGGCTCAAGGCCTCCAACCGGGCTCATTCAAAACCGGCGAGCCGCTTGGGAAACGCGCCGCCTCTAGCTCGCCCGCTTGATATCTCCGCGGATCGTCCGTGCCGCCAGGATAAACAACAGTGCGCCGAGCGTAGTCGTGATCGCGGCCGACAGCAGCGAATAGCGCACGGCGTTGGCGCCATAGTCATTCTTCAGCGCGTCGTTGATCATGCCGACCGCGAGCGGGCCGACGCCCTGGCCGAAGCAGGTCGCGGTCAGCAGCACGATCGCGGAGGCCAGCGCGCGCATGCTGGGGCGCGCCACGGTCTGCGCGATGGCAAAGATCGGCCCGAGATGGAAGCCGACCAGAAACGAGGCCAGCGCGAGGGCCGCGACCATCGTTGAAAAATCCGGTGTCAGCAGACACACCGCGAAGACTGGGCCGGCGAGGCCCGAGGTGATCGCCGGCGCCCATAATTTCCAGCGGTCGTCGCGCTGGCTGATCCGCGCCACCACCAGTCCGCCGACCAGCGTGCCGGCCATTCCGGCGAGCCCCTTGAACGTGCCGGCATAGGTACCGATCTCGGCGCTGGACAGATGATGCACCCGCGCCAGGAACGGCGGGATCCAGGCCGCGGTGGCGTAGTTGGTATAGGTGGTCAGGCAAAAGCCGATCAGCACGATGACGAACGTCTGCTGCGAGGCGAGGAAACCCAGCGTCGGCCCGATCGGCTCCGGCGCGAAGGTTTCTGCCATGGCACCGCACTTCGGCTCGGAGATGGTCAGCCACAGCACCGCGGCGAGCGCGATGCCGGGCAGGCCGGCGCTAAAGAACGCCATCCGCCAGCCGTAGTGCTGGTTAACGTAACCGCCGATGAAATAGCCGAGGAAGACGCCCAGATAGGTCCCGATGGCGTAGATGCCGAGCGCGCGCGGCCGCTCGTTCTTGGCGAAGAGATCGGCAACGATGGATTGCGAGGCGGGGGTGCCGGCGGACTCGCCGATGCCGACGCCAATTCTCGCCAGCGCCAGCGTCGTCACGCTGGTCGCCATGCCGCACAGGAACGTCATCGCGCTCCAGAACGCGAACGCGACAGCCACGATATTGCGGCGGTTGAGGCGGTCGGCGATCCGCGCAATGGGTATCCCGAGCAGCGAATAGAACAACACGAAGCCGAAGCCCGCGAGCAAGCCCATCATGGTGTCGCTGAGCGCAAATTCCTTTTTGATCGGCTCGATCAGGACGTTGAAGATGGTGCGGTCGAGGAAGTTCAGCGCGTAGACGGCGGTCAACAGAGCAAGCACGTAGTACCGCCGCATCGAGGGTTTCGCAGCGGCATCCGTTTGTACTCCGGCCACCTGCGGCGCGAGATCGACCATGGTTTCCCCCCTCGAAATTTTCTTGCCGGCTTGCGCGCGTCAAGCCTCGCGAATGAAATTGCCCGCCTCGAATTCGACCGGCGCGGCCTTCTGGTCGAACGAGACTCCGACAGGATCGCGGCCGGCTTCCATGGCCGCGAGCTGCTCGGTCAGCATTCGCCGGATCATCAGGATGCCGCGGTCGCTCTGACCAAAATGCTCTTCCGAATGCACCGTCACCGGGCCCTGGCCGACCTGGGCCTCGTAGTCGCCGGGAAATTGCTGGTGCTCCTGTTCGGTCAGGTCCCACCAGAACTTGCCGTTGAGTTTTGAGCGCATCCGCCCGATATCGCCGGACTGCTTGACCCGGCCGGCGACGTAGATGCGGAAGGACGTGTCGTCGATCGGCAGGGTCCAGCCGATCGATTCGACGCGGGCGAATTGCGCCACGCGCGGATTGGGCACCACGCGCAGCGTGGGGAGGGCGGCTTCGGTCACCCGGTAGAAAATCTTACCGTCGTCCTGCTTGCGGATCGAACGCACGGTGACGCCGCGGGCTGAGGTCTCGAACTTCACCTCCGGCATCGAGGCCATCATGTTGGTGAACTGCGGGCCCGAGAACGAGCCGTGCAGCACCGGCACGTGGTAGGGGTCGACGACGTTTTCAAAATGCTGAAGCCAGTTGCAGGGGATGATGGCCGGACCGCCGCCGCCGATCGAGGAGTCGTCCGCCTCGACGAACTCGCCTTCGTCCATCTTCTCCAGGCATTCGTAAGCCGGCAGCACCGGCTTTTTTTCGGCCGGCCCGAGATAGGCGAAGATCAGGCCGTAGCGCTCCTGCACGGGATACCAGGGCTGGCGTACCTTGTCCCTGAACAGGCCGCCCTCGGGCTCGCAGGGCTGTTCGAGGCAATGGCCCTCGGTATCGAATTTCCAGCCGTGGTAGCAGCAGCGGATGCCGTCTTCCTCGACCTTGCCGTAATAGAGCGTGGTGCCGCGGTGGCAGCAGCGGGCGTGCAGCAGGCCGACCCGGGCGTGCTTGTCGCGGAACATCACCAGATCCTCGCCGAGGATGCGCACTTTTCTGGGGATATCGGTGGCGTCGCCGACCAGCCCGACCGGATGCCAGTAGCGCCGCAGCAGTTCGCCCATCGGCGTGCCACGGCCGACCGAGGTCAGCTCGGTCCGGGTGGTGGACGGCTTCATGGCGTAGCCGGTCCCGAGATCGCGATCCCGCTGGGTAATATTCAAGGCCGTTTCCTCCCGCCGCGGCTTTGGCGCCACGGTCGTCTTGCATTCTCTGCAAATTGAACTTTAGATCGATGACAATGTCAACGATCTCCAAAAACTCGGCCAGCTAAAAACTTGGCAGAGCCAGGCTTTGTTGGCAGAGGTTTGACGATGAGCCAGAAATCCAGGAAGCAGATCACGGCGCCCGCGCCGGCGGCGGCCAGCGATGCCGAGCTGGCGCCGATCACCGCGATGACGTCGTCACGGCTGATGGTACTGGCCAACCTGCTCAAGCGCGGCGCGATCCTGCGCTACAAGCGGCTGGCCGGGCTGTCCTCGGTCGAGTTCGGCCTGGTGGCCTCGCTGGGGCGGCACCCGCCGATGAGCGTGGCCCGGCTGGCGGAGGCCGTCGGTATGGACAAGGGCCAGATCAGCCGGGCGCTGGCCGAACTGGTCGCGCGCAAGTTGGTGGCCAAGGCTGATAATCCCAAAGACAACCGCGAGACGCTGGTCTGCCTGACCAAAGCCGGCCTCACCGCGCACGATGTCATCGTGGCCGGCGCGCAGGAGCGCAACCGGCGGCTGCTGGAACACCTCAGCAAGGCGGATCTGGCGCTGCTGCTCGTCCAGATCGATCGCCTGACCGCGACGGCCGCCGAAATGCTCGCCGCCGAGAAGGATCTCAGCTGACCCTGTCGCCCGAATTGCGGGCAGGGAACGCGGACCCTCGCAGAGGTTGGTGATAGCGGGAACACGCCACTTTTCGGAGTTATCCCGACGCCGGACCGGCGCATGAAACCGTCAAGAGACCTTGTCTTGCGCCCCCTGTTGCGCTGCGCTAAGCCTCAAGAACAATTCCAATCAGCGAATCTGCGGCTCCGAAACCGCAGGAAAAGGCACCGCCGATGAACGGCATCCTGCAGAATTACCTTCCACTTGTGGTGTTTATCGGGGTGGCCGGCCTGATCGGTCTGGTGCTGCTGATTGCCCCGTTCCTGGTCGCGTTCCAGTCGCCGGATCCGGAGAAACTCTCCGCCTATGAATGCGGATTCAACGCTTTCGATGACGCCCGCATGAAATTCGACGTCCGCTTCTATCTGGTCGCGATCCTTTTCATCATCTTCGACCTCGAAGTGGCGTTCCTGTTCCCGTGGGCGGTGGCGTTCGGCAAGCTCGGCGCCACCGGCTTCTGGTCAATGATGGTGTTCCTGGCCGTGCTGACCGTCGGCTTTGCCTATGAATGGAAGAAAGGCGCGCTCGAATGGGATTGAGCCCGACAGTCACTGCCGCGTCTTCGCCGGCGATCGCGCCGGCGCCGAAGGGTATTCTCGATCCCGCCACCGGCAAGCCGGTCGGCGCCAATGATCCGTATTTCCTCGAGGTCAATCACGAACTCTCGGACAAGGGCTTCTTCGTTGCCGCCGCCGACGATCTCGTCACTTGGGCGCGTACCGGCTCGCTGATGTGGATGACCTTCGGCCTGGCGTGTTGCGCGGTCGAGATGATGCAGGTCTCGATGCCGCGTTACGACGTCGAGCGCTTCGGGTTTGCGCCGCGCGCCTCGCCGCGGCAGTCCGACGTCATGATCGTGGCGGGCACGCTGACCAACAAGATGGCGCCGGCGCTGCGCAAGGTCTACGACCAGATGCCCGAGCCGCGCTACGTGATCTCGATGGGGTCGTGCGCCAATGGCGGCGGCTACTATCACTACTCCTACTCGGTCGTACGCGGCTGCGACCGCATCGTGCCGATCGACATCTATGTGCCGGGCTGCCCGCCGACAGCGGAAGCGCTGCTCTACGGCGTGCTGCTGCTGCAGAAGAAGATCCGGCGCATCGGGACCATCGAACGCTAAGGTTTTAAGCTAATGGACGACGGCAAGCTCGACGCCTTGGGGCAGACGATTGTTAGCGCGCTTAAGGGTGCCGCCAGCGGCCATTCGATTGCGTTCAACCAGCTCACGATCACGGTCGATGCCGGCAAGATCGTCGATGTCGTAACATTCCTGCGCGACGATCCGAACTGCCGCTTCGTCAACTTCACCGACGTCACCGCGGTCGATTATCCCGGCCGCGAGAAGCGTTTCGACGTGGTCTATCATCTGCTGTCACCGACCCTGAACGCGCGCGTCCGTCTCCGCGCCGAGGCCGACGAGACCACGCAGGTGCCGTCGATCATCGACGTGTTTCCCGGCGCCGACTGGTTCGAGCGCGAATGCTACGACCTCTATGGCGTGATCTTCACCGGCCATCCCGACATGCGGCGGCTGCTGACCGATTACGGCTTTGACGGCCATCCGTTGCGCAAGGACTTTCCGCTCACGGGTTTCGTCGAGGTCCGCTACGACGACCAGGAGAAGCGGGTGATCTACGAGCCGGTCCGCCTCAACCAGGAATTCCGCAAATTCGATTTCCTCTCGCCATGGGAAGGCGCGGACTATCCGCTGCCGGGCGACGAGAAGGCTGAGCCGAAGGCCTGACCATGAACGAACAGAACCTGCGTAATTTTACCATCAACTTCGGGCCGCAGCATCCGGCTGCGCACGGCGTTCTGCGTCTCGTGCTTGAATTGGACGGCGAAGTCGTCGCGCGCGTCGATCCGCATATCGGTCTCTTGCATCGCGGCACCGAAAAGCTGATCGAGCAGAAGACCTACCTGCAGGCGATTCCTTACTTCGACCGGCTCGACTATGTCGCACCGATGAATCAGGAGCACGCTTTCTGCTTAGCTGCGGAAAAGCTGCTCGGCATCACCGTGCCGCGCCGCGGCCAGTTGATCCGCGTGCTCTATTGCGAAATCGGCCGCATCTTGTCGCATCTGCTCAACGTCACCACGCAGGCGATGGACGTCGGCGCGCTGACCCCACCGCTGTGGGGCTTTGAAGAGCGCGAAAAGCTGATGGTGTTCTACGAGCGTGCCTCGGGCTCGCGCATGCATGCGGCCTATTTCCGCCTTGGCGGCGTCCATCAGGACCTTCCGACGAAGCTGATCGACGATATCGATGCCTGGTGCGATCCGTTCCTGCAGGTCGTGGCAGATCTGGAAACGCTGCTGACCGGCAACCGCATCTTCAAGCAGCGCAACGTCGATATCGGCGTGGTGTCGCTGAAGCAGGCCTGGGAATGGGGTTTTTCCGGCGTGATGGTGCGCGGCTCGGGTGCTGCCTGGGACCTGCGCAAGTCACAGCCCTACGAATGCTACGCCGAGATGGATTTCGACATCCCGATCGGCAAGAACGGCGATTGCTACGACCGTTACTGCATCCGCATGGAAGAGATGCGTCAGTCCGTGCGGATCATGAAGCAGTGCATTGCCAAGCTGCGCGCGCCCGAAGGGCAGGGGCCTGTTGTCGTCGAGGACAACAAGATCGCGCCGCCGCGCCGCGGCGACATGAAGCGCTCGATGGAAGCGCTGATCCATCACTTCAAGCTCTACACCGAAGGCGTCCACGTGCCGGCCGGCGAAGTCTACGCCGCGGTCGAGGCGCCGAAGGGCGAGTTCGGCGTATATCTGGTCGCCGACGGCACCAACAAACCCTACAAGTGCAAGATCCGCGCGCCGGGCTTTGCCCATCTCCAGGCGATGGATTTCATCTGCAAGGGCCATCTGCTGGCCGACGTTTCGGCCATTCTGGGTTCGCTCGACATCGTGTTTGGAGAGGTCGATCGGTGATGGCGCAGGCGCCCATCCAGTTTGACCGGGCCTCGGGCGTGCTCGAGGGCGCCAACGCATGGGAGCGTCTGGCCGCCGTCGCACTGACGCTGGGCTCCAAAGTGGGCGCGAACTTCTCTCACTTCGGCTACAATCGCTGCGCCAACCTGCTGCGCAGGACGCTGCCTGAGCGCGGCATCCAGGTCCGGCTCAATCCCGACGCCGTGTTCGAGTTTCCCTATGGCGACGGCTACTGGAGCAAGCTGCTCAACCGGACCTTCAGCTACGAGAATGAACTCGAACTGCTGTTCGCCGATTCCGCCGACATCGACTACACGCTGCTCGATTGCGGCGCCAACTATGGCTATTGGTCGGTGCTGGTGTCGAGCAGGCCGTTCGGTTCGCACAAGGCGATCGCGATCGAGCCTTCAGGGCAGAATTTTCCGAAGCTCGCCAACAACGCCAGGATCAACGGCAACCGTTTCGAAGCGATGAAATGCGCAATCGGCGCCGCGCGCGGCACCGCGCGTTTGTCCGGCACCAAGCACGAGGCGTTCAGCATTGCCGGCGACCAGGCTGACGGCGAGGAAGTGCCGGTGCTCGCGCTCGATAACCTCCTGGATGACGGCAAGGTTGCCGCTGATGGCAAATTCCTGATCAAGCTCGACGTCGAGGGCGTGGAGATCGAGGCCATGAAGGGCGGCGCCCGGCTGATGCAGGGCGACAGCGTCCTGCTGTGCGAGGAGCATGGCAACGATCCCCAGCACACCGTGTCGCGCTACATCCTCGAACATACCCCGCTGAAGCTGATCGTCCACGATCCGCGCAGCAATCGCCTTGAAACCGTGACCGAGCTTTCGATCCTCGATCGCATCAAGGTTTCAACCCACGTCGGCTACAACGTGTTCGGCACCGCAAGCGCATTCTGGCTCGACCGGATCAATGCGCTCAATGCGAAAGCCGGGCACCGCGCGCAATGAGAGACTGAACGATGTCCGTCCGCCGCCTTGCACCGAAGGAATTGCAGCCCGCGAGTTTTTCGTTCTCGGACGAGAACCTCGCCTGGGCCAAAGCGCAGATCGCCAAGTATCCGCCCGGACGCCAGGCGTCGGCGGTGATCGCGATCCTGTGGCGGGTGCAGGAACAGCATGAGGGATGGGTCTCGGAAGCGGCGATCCGCGCCGTCGCCGACCTGCTGGAGATGCCCTACATCCGCGTGCTGGAAGTGGCGACCTTCTACACCATGTTCCAGCTGCAGCCGGTCGGCAAAAAGGCCCATGTCCAGGTCTGCGGCACCACGCCGTGCCGCCTGCGCGGCGCCGGCGATATCATCGAGGTGTGCCAGAGCCGGATCCATCACGATCCCTTCCATCTGTCGAAGGACGGCAACTTCAGCTGGGAAGAGGTCGAGTGCCTCGGCGCCTGCGTCAACGCGCCGATGGTGCTGATCTGGAAGGATACTTACGAGGACCTGACCAAGGAAAACTTTGGCAAGGTGCTCGACGGGTTTGCGTCAGGCAATCCGCCGAAGCCGGGTCCGCAGATCGACCGTCAGTTCTCGGCGCCGGTGGGCGGCCCGACCACGCTGAAGGAATCCACATGACGCGGAAGAGCCGAGCGCTCGCCAGCGTGGCGGGGAGGGACAGCGCGATGAAGCACTGGCGCTATATCGGCCTGCACGCCGTGGCGGCGGCCGCGTTTATTTTTCTGCTGCAGCGTTACGCCTTGAGCGCGACGCTTGAATCCAGCCTGTTGTGGGCGCTGACCTTCGGCGGGTGCGCCGCGGGCCTCGCTTACTCCCAGTCCAATCGCTGATCCCAGGAAGTTCTCATGCTCGACGACAAGGATCGCATCTTCAAGAACCTCTACGGCCTCCACGACTGGGGCCTCGAGGGCGCGCGCCGCCGTGGCGCCTGGGACGGCACCAAGTCGATCATCGACAAGGGCCGCGACTGGATCATCAGCGAGATGAAAGCCTCTGGACTGCGCGGGCGCGGCGGGGCGGGTTTTCCGACCGGGCTGAAATGGTCGTTCATGCCCAAGGAATCCACCGACGGCCGTCCGAGCTATCTCGTGGTCAATGCCGACGAGTCCGAGCCCGGCACCTGCAAGGATCGTGAGATCATGCGGCATGATCCGCATCTGCTGGTCGAGGGCTGTTTGCTGGCGAGCTTCGCGATGGGCGCGCATGCCTGCTACATTTATGTGCGCGGCGAGTTCATCAGGGAGCGCGAGCACCTTCAGGCTGCGATCGACCAGGCCTATGACGCCAAGCTGGTCGGCAAGGACAACGTCAACGGCTGGCCGTTCGACATCTATGTCGCCCACGGCGCCGGCGCCTATATCTGCGGCGAAGAGACCGCGCTGTTGGAAAGCCTGGAAGGCAAGAAGGGCCAGCCGCGGCTGAAGCCGCCATTCCCGGCCAATGTCGGTCTCTATGGCTGCCCGACCACCGTCAACAACGTCGAATCCATCGCGGTCGCGCCCGACATCCTGCGGCGGGGTGCGGCCTGGTTCGCCGCAATCGGCCGTCCCAACAATGTCGGCACCAAGCTGTTTTGCATTTCCGGCCATGTCGAGCGGCCCTGCAACGTCGAAGAGGCGATGGGGATTCCGTTCCGTGAACTGATCGAACGCCATTGCGGCGGCATTCGCGGCGGCTGGGACAACCTCAAGGCAGTGATCCCGGGCGGTTCGTCGGTGCGCATGGTGCCGGCCGATCAGATCATCGACACGCCGATGGATTTCGACAGCCTCGGCAAATTGCGTTCCGGCCTCGGCACCGCCGCCGTGATCGTGATGGACAAGTCGACCGACCTGATCCGGGCGATCGCGCGCATCTCCTATTTCTACAAGCACGAGAGCTGCGGCCAGTGCAC
>JAIEPP010000217.1 GCA_019748335.1 Xanthobacteraceae bacterium | reverse complement strand
TGACAGGAATGATCGGCGGCTTTCAGGGAGGCTACAACTTTCAGGCCAGCGATCGTTGGGTGCTCGGCGCGGAAGCCGATGTCACTTTTGTGAGCCCGCCCGATGAGACGCGACGGATACCGGCTCCCTTCAACACATCCCTGGATGTCGTGGGGACGGTGCGTGGCAGGATCGGCTATGCTTTTGGCCCATTCCTCCCCTATGCAACGGGAGGCCTCGCTTGGACACGAACGAACGTCGACATCAATGGCGATGACGGCAGCGTTTTGTCAAAACTGGGGCGCTGGCACGCTGGGTGGACGGCAGGCGCAGGTGTCGAAATGGCCTTGGGCGGACCATGGACGGCACGCGTCCAGTACGACTACCTCGATCTGGCTTCCTCGACCTATCGACTCGATGGTGCCGGACTGCGCGATGTGTCCGTCCGCCCCCGAACCCAGAGGTTCACGCTTGGCCTGAACTACCGACTGGGCGATGTGGCCTCGACACTCCCAAGACCACCGGCAACTGTCGAAATGTCGCCGGACTGGAATATTCATGGCCAGACCACATTCATCGCCCAAGGCTATCCCGCGATTCGTTCCCCCTACGCTTCCAGCGCCAGCCTGCCCGGTGGTGGGCAAGTTCGTGAGACGTGGACCGCGGACGCATTTCTTGGCGTGAGGCTTTGGGACGGTGGTGCGTTCTATTTCAATCCCGAGCTAGCCCAAGGCTTCGGGCTGAACGGGACGCTCGGACTCGCAGGCTTTCCAAATGGAGAAGCGCAAAAAGGCGGCGCTGAATTTCCGAAATTTCGGCCACAGCGCTACTATCTTCAGCAGACATTCGGTCTTGGTGGCGAGCAGGAGGATGTCGCAGACGGCCCCCTGCAACTGGCGGGGCGACGCGATATCGATCGCGTCACTGTCACGGTTGGTCGTTTCGCGGTTGGCGATTTCTTCGACGCGAATGCCTATGCCAAGGATCCGCGCGCGGATTTCATGAATTGGGCAATCTGGTCGTCGGGGGCCTATGACTTCCCCGCCGACCTTCCCGGCATGACGCGCGGTGCGGTCATCGAGCTGAATCGTAAGGATTGGGCTGTGCGAGCCGGGGCCTTCCAAGTGCCCAGGGAGCCGAACAGTGATGTTTTGGTCTTCAATGGGGGCGGCGGTGGCGCCGTCGAGTTCGAGGAACGGCACAGCCTGTTCGGGCAGCCGGGTAAGGTTCGGATCGGCGCTTTCATCAACCGTGGTTACACCGGCGCGTATCGCGACGCTATCAACCTCGCGCAAGCGAGCCCTCAAACAGATATCAACGATGCGATGACGGCCCTGCGCCGCAATCAGAATAAGTATGGCTTTTATGGAAATATCGAACAGGCTTTGACAGCTGACCTCGGGCTTTTCGCCCGTGCAAGCTGGAACGACGGCCGCACCGAAATCCTCTCCTTCACGGACATCGACCGCAGCATTTCCGGTGGTTTCTCCCTAAAGGGTTCTGCATGGGGACGGCCTGCGGACACGATCGGAGTCGGTGCTGCGGTCAACGGCCTCTCGAGTGCACATCGTAACTTCCTCGCCGCCGGAGGCACGGGGTTGCTGATCGGTGATGGGAGACTGCGCTACGGCCACGAGTCGATCGTCGAGGCGTATTACGCCTTGCGGGTCAACGGCTGGAGCACCGTCACCTTCGACTATCAGTTTGTTGCAAACCCCGCCTACAACGCCGACCGCGGACCAGCCTCGATTCTGTCGCTTCGCGCCCACGCCGAATTCTGACAGCGAGTGGAGTGGCAATTCCAGCAATAGCGCGGGCTTGCGCCTCGGGAGGGCGCGACCGACGCAACGAGATGGGAACACATTCAGATGGATTGGCAAAGCCTTGGCCACACCGCACTCACGCTCGGGGGCGCATTCCTTCTTGGCGGCTTGATCGGCTTCGAACGGCAATGGCGCCAGCGCCTGGCCGGGCTGCGAACCAATACCCTCGTCGCGCTCGGCGCGGCCATCTTCGTCCTCTTTGCCGGGCTGTTCCCCGGCGAGGCGAGCCCGACGCGCGTTGCGGCCCAGATTGTTTCCGGCATCGGCTTTATGGGCGCCGGCATCATCTTCAAGGAAGGGTTGAATGTGCGCGGGCTCAACACCGCCGCGACGCTGTGGTGCTCCGCCGCGATCGGCGCGCTGTGTGGGGCCGGATTTTTCTTTCATGCATTGATTGCGACGACGTTCGTCATCGCCGTCAACGCAGTTCTGCGCCCGCTCGTGCGCCTCGTTGAGCGCCAGTCATTCGCCGCAAGCCCGTTGGACAGCGCATATGCGATCAGCATCATCTGCCATGGAGAGGCTGAGGCGCATGTTCGGGCGCTTCTTCTTCGCGATCTCGCCGGTGCGCTGCACATCCGCGACCTCGAAAGCACGAATATCGAGGACACAAACCGAGTCCAGGTGAGCGCGACAGTGCGAGCCGACACTCGGCAGGATCGCCTTTTGGAACAGATTATCGGTCGTCTCAGTCTGGAGCCGCTGGTAACATCTGCTCGGTGGCGGTTCGAGCCAGGCGAGTGACCGAGAAGCAATAGTTATCTAGGTACACGGCGGAGTAGATTCTCCAGGGAAGAATATTGAAAGTAGGTAAGTTGATCGAGAAGGTGAACAATGCTCAAGATCGCCAATGATATACGTCCCGGATCGGCGCTGACGTTGATCGCGATGGGCGTTGCGATGGCCGGCATTTTTATCGCCGATACGGTCACGGACTACGCCATCGCAGCGGCCGTATTCTACACAGCGGTCATTCTCGTTGCGACACGCATCTTGTCTGGCACGGCTGTAGTGGCCCTCGCTTGCATTTGTGTCGCGCTGACCCTGATCAGTTTTTTCTTGACCCACTCCGGTGCGTATGAGGTCGGCATCGTCAATACCGGGATTAGTATCGTTGCGATCGGCGTTACAACCTATCTCAGTTTAAGGATGGTGGCTGCGAAGGCCGAGGCGCTGGAGGCGCGCGATCGGCTTTTGCGAATTGCGCGGGTCACGACGCTCGGTCAACTGTCGGCGTCGATCGCGCACGAAGTCAACCAGCCCCTGGCTGCCGTCGTCGCCAGCGGCGGCGCGTGCACCCGATGGCTTGCCCAGGAGCCGCCAAATCTCGACAAGGCCCGCCTCGCGCTCGACCGCATCGTCAGCGATGCCAACCGGGCAAGCCAGGTCATCGCGCGCATTCGCGCCCTTTCGAAGGGCGAGGCGCCGCGCCGACAACCATTCGACCTCAGGGAAGCTGTCATGGAAATCGCGACCTTGTCGCGCGGCGAGATCGAGCGTGGCGGCGTCGCCTTGCAACTGGACCTGCATGACGGCCTACCTCGCGTTTTTGCCGATCGGGTCCAGATCCAGCAGGTCATCAGCAATCTCGTCCTCAATGCGACCGAGGCGATGTCGGACCGCGCATTGCCCGAGCGTCGTCTGCGAATTGCCGCCTCGCAGGATGGACGGGATGCGATCGTTCTCGCGGTGGCCGATTCCGGCACCGGTCTGGCGCCGGGAGCTCGTGAGCACCTCTTTGACGCCTTCTGGACGACGAAAGAGGGAGGCATGGGTCTTGGCCTTACCATCAGTCAGACGATCGTTGAAGCGAATGGCGGACAGATTTCCGCGGCTCCAGTCCCTGGAGGCGGGACCGTATTTGAGGTGCGCCTGCCGCGCCACATGGAGGCAGCCTGATGAAAAATGAACCGACGGCGGATTCGCGGCCGCAGCCCATCGTCTATGTCATCGATGACGATCGGTCCGTTCGCGCCGCGCTCGAAGATTTGCTCGCATCCGTTGGGCTACAGGTGCGCTCGTATAGCTCGGTTGCCGAATTTCTGGAAAGCTCCATGCCGGACGCGCCCGGCTGCCTGCTGCTCGATGTGAGAATGCCCGGACAAAGCGGGATCGATTTTCATCGGCAAATGCCTGAATACGGCATTCATCTGCCGACGATATTCATCACGGGACATGGGGACATCACGATGGGCGTGAACGCCATCAAGAATGGCGCCTTCGAGTTCTTGACCAAGCCGTTTCGCGACCAAGACCTGCTGGATGCTATCCAACAAGCGATCGAAAAAGACCGGCGAAGGCGCGAGAGCGAAGCGCGTTCGCTGGATTTGAATGCGCGTTGGGAGACATTGACGCCCGGCGAACGAGACGTTTTCAAGCTCGTTGTAAAGGGCCTCCTCAATAAACAAATCGCCGCCGACCTGAATGTTAGCGAGATCACGGTGAAGGTTCGCCGTAGCCATCTCATGCAGAAGATGCAGGCCAAGACGATTATTGACCTTGTTAGAATGTCGGACAGTTTGAGCGTTTGAATCTCGACTGAGAGGAGAGCCCCTGCACCGCGAACTGGTGCGCGATCTGCGCGGGCGTGCCACCCCCCCCCTTTCAGAACACGGTATATTTCGAAGATACGTTGGTATATCGAATCTATATAAGATCATCGGCCAATGAGCGTCTGTAGCCGTCTATTCTAGGGTGAGAATCGGGAGGTCTTGCCTTAGCTGCGGTCGGGGCGCGATGGTCGTGGTAGATGGTGCTTACAGAGCGATGCTCGCAACGAGCGGACGATGGACCGTCGCGAGGCCAGGAATCATTTCGAATAGATCTCGGTCGCAATTGACCGATGCTTGAATTCCGCCAGATCCGGTATTTTCTTGCGGCGGCCGAATATGGCAGCTTCCGAAAGGCGGCCTTGGCCTTGGGAATACAGGAATCGGCGATCAGCCGTCGCGTTCGCGATCTCGAAGACGAACTCGGCGCTTCCCTATTTCAGAGGCACAACGGCGGCGTCTGCCTGACGTTGGCAGGACAGCAGTTTGTGCGTCGAGCACGCAAAGCACTTCAACAGATCGACTGCGGCGCGAAGGATGTGGCCGCCATAGGTCGCTCCGAGCGGGGGCATATCAAGGTCGGCATCTTTTCGTCGCTCGCGTCTGGATTCCTGTCCGATCTGCTGGGAGCCTACGGCAAGGAGCATGCAAGTGTACGGGTCGAATTTTTTGACGGCGATCCTGCGGATCACGTTGCCTCGATCCGGCGACTTCAACTCGATGTGGCTTTTATCACGGGAACCACACAGTGGTCGGACTGTGAAACAGAGCAACTTTGGTCCGAGCGAGTATTCGCCGTACTTCCCAGCGATCATCCTCTCTCTGAGAAATCGGAGCTTGGCTGGCGTGATCTTGTGGACGAGAGATTCATTGTAAGTGACGGTGCCCCTGGATCGGAAATTCACGACTATTTGGTTCAACGCCTCGCCGATCTTGGGCGTCACCCAGAAATCGATACCCAATACGTCGGGAGGGACAATCTCCTGTCGCTTGTGGCGATCGGCCAAGGCGTCACGGTCATGAGCGAGGCCGGGACGGCGGCTCAGTTTCCGGGAACTGCCTATCGGCAGCTTGCCGGCGAGGTTCTGCCGTTCTGCGCGGTGTGGTCGCCGCGGAATGATAACCCGGCCTGGCGCCGCCTCCTCAGTCTTGCGCGTTCAATGTCGCGCTCGGCTGCCGCCACAATCATTCAGACGGTTTCGGCAGTTCTTTTGACTTCCTCGCTTTCGCAAATCCCCGATCCGTGGCTATGAACCGCTCCAGCATCGGAGCGATGAGGCGAACGGGATCGGCCGGCGGTTGCCTCGCTTCGCGGCCGAGAATTTCTGCGTAGGCCGTTAGGTCGCGATGCAGGCTTGCCGGTAACTCCACCGTGACCTTCACCGGTTTGTCGTCGACGATCGCTCCCAATTTCAGCTTGGTCATGTCAGCCTCCGTAGGGTTCGAGAACGAGATCGCGGGTGACGATGACGCGGACGGGCAAGCCTGGCCGGATGGTGAGGGTCGGTGCGATGTTGAGCTGGCGCTGGACGATCTGCTGGCCGGTTTGACTGACGCTATTGGAGGCACCCTGTCGCAGCGCCCGCACAATATCGCTGTCCTGGCCAGACGAGCCCGCCTCCGCACCGATGCTCAGAATCGTGGAAAGTGCAGCGGCCTTGAACAGTTCGCCCCAGTGATAGTCGACGCCATCCTCAAGGCCCGCATAGCCCTCGGCGTCCGCACCAGGCTGACGCTCCAGAACGATGGAGCGGCCATTGGGGAAGATCAGCCGGTTCCAGACGAGAAGTATGCGCCTCTGACCGAAGCCGACGCCACTGTCATACTGGCCGATAACGCGCGTGCCCTGTGGCACAAGCAGGATCTTGCCGGTCGGGCTGTCATAGATGTTCTCCGTCACCTGTGCGGTGATCTGACCCGGCAGGTCGGAGCGGATGCCGGTGATGAGCGCGGCCGCGATGACGGCGCCGGCCTGCAGGACGTTCTTCGACGCTGGCGCGGCAACGCGATCCGGCGAGACAGTGCGCTTGTCGGGCGTCTGATTGAGGAATGCGAGCTGACGATCCTGCGCGGAGGGTGTCGCTGGCTGCGGCGCAAGGCCGAGGCTGGCGAGATCGGCCGACGGCGTGGCGGTCGCAGTCGGCTGTGTCGAAGCTCCAGCCGTAGCGGGCCGAGTCTCGGTGGATGCGAACAGCCGTGCGGTCCGAGCCGCCTCCAGTTCCTGCGCCCGGCGCTGTTCCTCGGGGCTCGGTCCCGTCGGACCTGATGCCGGTGCGCCGATCGGCGGCACTGTGCCACCGTTCTGCGCGTTGAGGATCGGGCGACCGAGGTCGCCGGGCAGCGGCGGGCCGAGCTTCGGGACGCCGGAATAATCCTTCGGCAATCCAGCCAGACCGTCCGGTGTCGAGCGGTTGTCCGTAGAGTAAAGCTCCTGACCCTGGCCGCTGTGACGAGTCTGGAGCGCATAGATCAGCGCCCCACCGACACCGAGGCTTGCCGCAAGACCCAGACCGGCCAGCACCTTGCGGGACAGGCGGGTCACACGCGGCGGCTCGGCGCGCAGCCGCATGGTCGCGGCCGGCTCGCCGGTCAGCGGCCGAGCGTCGTCGTCGGTCGGCTGAGGCTGGGGCGCCGAACCGGGCGTCCGGCCTTCCTCCTTTTCGGGATCGCGTTCGTCGCTCACGATGCCGGCCTCCCGTCGGTGCGGGAGATGCGGACACGCTTCTGGTTCTTGCCCGCGCCGAACCGCAGTTCGGCGGCGGCGAACAGTCGATCGACGATCATGTAGTTGCCGCGCACGCGATAGTTCACCAGCTCGGAGGTGTCGCCCTCCGGTCCGACCACGAACAAGGGCGGCATCTCGCCCTGTCCGATGCCGCGGGGGAATTCGATGAACACCTGCTTGCCGTCATCGAAGGCGCGCAGCGGCCGCCACGGTGCGCGGTCGCCGGTCACCTCGTAGCGGAAATTGACACGGGCGAGATCGATGCCGCCCGACACCGGCTGCGCGGCCTCGGCTTGGCTGTTCTGGCGGCGCAGCGCGATGAGCTGGTCCTGCGGATATTGCCAAGACACCGATGCCATATAGGTCGATGGCGTCGCGCGCAGCTCCATGTGATAGGTGCGCCGGTCGGTGTTGATGACGAGATTGGTCATCAGCTCGGCCCGCGTTGGCTTCACGAGGATATGGACCTGCTTGGCCGCGCCAACGCCGCTCTCGGTATCGCCGATGATCCAGCGCACTGTGTCGCCAGCGGCGACAGGACCGGAGCCGACGAGCTGCTCGCCGGGCTGAAGCGCGATGTCGGTGATCTGCCCCGGCGAGGCGTAGACCTGATAGAGCGCGCCATCGACGAAGGGATAGACCTGCATCGAGTTGATGAAGCCGTTGCGGACGGGCTGGACGCGCGCTGCGGCATTGGCCTGGTTGACGCGCGCGGCGGGATCGGACGGTTCCGGCTCGGGCTTGCCGTCCTTGCCGATGGGCTTAAACTGACCAGGCAGCGGGAGCGGTTTGGGAAGCTCCACCACCCGGACGGGCGCTGGCGGATCGGAGGTCTGCACAGCCGGCACCGCATTGTCGTAGGAAATCTCCGGCGGCGGGGTGTGAGTGGCGCACCCTGCCAGCGCCGAACCGGCGAGCAAGATTCCCGGCAAAGCGGATTTGCGGAAAACCGGAACTACGTGGATGAGCAAAGCCGGGAGCCCTGCACTCCAAGGGGCGGCTTTGCGGAGTGCGGGCGTCATTGTCCAAGCTCCTTCGACCAGTTGATGGCGTTGATGTAGATTCCGAGTGGGTTCTTCCGCAGCGTGTCGGCGTCGCGTGGGGGCTGCACGACGACGGTGAGGATCGCGGACCAGCGTTCGGTGGAGGCCAGTGAGCCGTCCTGATAGCGTCGCTCGATCCAGGCGATGCGGAAGCTCGACGGCGAGGCGCGGATCACCGACGACACTTCGATCGCGATCTGCTGCTTGCCGACCTTGGTGAAGGGGTCGTTGGCGCGCGCATAATCGTTCAGCGCGAGCGCGCCACCCTGTGTCGTGAAGTCGTAGGCGCGCAGCCAGTTCTGCCGCACGATGATGGCGTCGGACGGGATCGAGCGGACCTGCTCGATGAAGCGCGCGAGGTAGAAGGCGATTTGCGGATCGTTTGGCTGATAGTCGGCGGTCGCCGGCGCGATCGCCTGCGCCTGGCCGAGCCGGTCGACCTGCACTACCCAAGGCACGATCGAGCCGTTGGCGGACTGCCAGACCAGCGCGGCCGAAAGGCCGCCCGCGAGGGCCAATGATCCGAAGGCCATGTAGCGCCAGTTACGGGCCTGCACGCGGGCGGAGCCGATGCGATCGTCCCAGACCTGAGCGGCGCGCTGATAGGGAGTCTCGGGCTGAGGGGCTTTGCCGTAGTGGGTGGATGGTCGCTTGAACATGGTCAGTCGCTTTCGGAGAGGTTGACGGAGGAGCCGCCGCCATGGCTGTCGCCGCTACGCACGGCGTGGGCGGCGGCCTGAACGCCATGGGACATCTGCTGCGAGCGCTTCATGCGTTTCGCCCAGGCCGGCGGCCCGTCGCTGGTGGAAGACGCAGCTCCGGGAGATGCGGCCTCCGCGGTGGCGGTCGTCGCAGCACCGGATGCGCCGGTGGCGATCTCCGTCGCGGCCTGGCCACCGGCCTGATAGCTCTGCTTCAGGCTGTCGGCGGCACGACCGGCTGCGCGCTTCAGCGGTGAGACGGCCGCCTTCGCGCCGGTGCTGGCAACACTGCCAAGACCCGACGCGACGCCGGATGCGCCGGCCTGGCCGGCCGCGCCGAGGCTGTAGGCGGTGGAGGCGCCACCGGCGAGGGCTGCACCGCCACGCGCGGCGGCGGCAGCGCCGCCAGCAAGTGCAGCGCCGCCTGTCACG
>JAIEPP010000569.1 GCA_019748335.1 Xanthobacteraceae bacterium | reverse complement strand
TTCTGTCCGCGAGCTCTATAGGTGAGGTGAGACCTGTACCCCGCTCACCCGAAATTCGCTCGCGCGAATTTCGACCTCTCCCCGCAAGCGGGGCGAGGTTAAGCAGGCATCTGCACGATCGGCGGCTTGGCGTTGAGACCTTCGACCTGAAAACCGGCGACACGCTTGTAGTTGGCGGCGATGTCTTCCAATTCCTTCAGCGACAGCACGTCGGTGACGACGTTGTAGCCATCGGGCGCGCGCTCCTCGACCATTTGCATCACCTGCTCCGGGCCGTTGCGGCGGTTGAGCATCACGAGATCGGTAGTGGCGGGCCGGCGCTCGGCCTCATAGGCGACGAGCGCGGCGTTGGTCGGACCCTGCGCCAGTATTTCGCGGGTGAGGACGCGGGCATCCAGAATCGCCTGCGACGCGCCGTTGGAGCCGATCGGGTACATCGGATGCGCGGCATCGCCCATCAGCGTGACGCGGCCAAATGTCCATTGCGGGATCGGATCGCGATCGACCAGCGGATATTCGTAGGCTTGCGGACAATTTTGGATCAGGCCGGGCACGTCCAGCCAGTCGAATTTCCAGTCCTTGAACCAGGGCAGGAATTCTTCGAGGTTGGCGGTCCGGTTATAGTCCTCGCGCCGCCACTGATAGGTCGGCGGCATGTGCCGCTCGGCAATCCAGTTGATTCTGAACTTGCCTGACGCGTCGGGATCTTTCGAAATTGGGTAGCAGACGAATTTCAGGATTTCGTGGCCGGCCATGATCATGGTGCGGCCGGACAGGAAGGCGTCGCTCTCGGTGATGCCGCGCCACAGGATGCGCCCGTTCCAGATCGGCGGGCCTTCGTCCGGATAGAGTTTTTCGCGCACGGCCGAATGGATGCCGTCGGCGGCGATCAACAGCGCGCCTTCATGGTGACCAACGGCCTTGCCGGTCGCCTTGTCGATGAATTCGGCACGAACACCGTTGTCGGTCTCGGTCCAGCCCGAGAGATGATGGCTGGTGAGGATGTTGTCTCTCCCGAGCCGCTCGGTCGCGGCATCGAGCAGGATCTGCTGCAGCGAGCCGCGATGGATCGAGAATTGCGGCCATTTGTAACCGGCCTCGATGCCGCGTGGTTCGCTCCAGATCGGCTTGCCGTGCTTGGAAAAATAGGCGAGCTCCTTGGTGCGGACACCCGCCGCGTCGAGCCGGTCGTGCAGGCCGAGCTCGATCAGTTCGCGCACCGCGTGCGGCAGCACGTTGATGCCGACACCGAGCGGCCGCAGTTCGGGCACGCTTTCGAAGACTTTGGCAGGCACGCCGATCTGGTGCAGGCTGAGCGCCAGTGTCAGCCCGCCGATACCGCCGCCCGCGATTAGAACCGTCATGATACGCCCTTGGTCCGTCCCTGAATTTTACAAGGTCATGACATGGGAGCGCCATTTGGGGCAACCGGGAAAACCGGCTACCCGATGGTGGCTGGCCGTGGGATGGACGGCGCCGGATCGCCCCGCTAACGTGGCTGTTCCCGCAAAGAGGATGAAAAATGCTCAAGCTCTATTACGCCCCCGGCACCTGCGCGCTCGCGCCGCACATCACCCTGAAGGAATCCGGCCTGGACTTCACGGTCGAACGGATCGACACCAAGAACAGCCAGCAGACCACGCCGGCCTATCTCGCGATCAATCCGAAGGGCCGCGTGCCGGCGCTGGTGACCGACCGCGGCATCCTGACCGAGAATCCGGCGATCCTGGCTTACGTCGCGCAGAGCGCGCCCGACAAGAAGCTGATGCCGACGGATGCGTTCGAGTTTGCGCAGGCGCAATCGTTCAACAGCTATCTCTGCTCGACGGTGCATGTGAACCATGCCCACAAGGGGCGCGGCCCCCGCTGGGCTACTGAACAGAGCTCGTTCGATGACATGAAGCGCAAGGTGCCGGAGAGCATGAGCGCCGCCTTCGCCCTGATCGAACGCGACATGATCAAGGGCCCGTGGGTGATGGGCGAGCAATACACCGCCTGCGACGCCTATCTGTTCACGCTCACCGGCTGGGCCGAGGGCGACGGCGTCGACCTCGCCAAGCTGCCGAAAGTCATAGCCCATCGCCAGCGGATGTCGGAACGTCCGGCCGTGCAGCAGGTGCTGGCGGTCGAGAAGGCGTCGTAACTTCGTAGGGTGGGCAAAGCCAAGCGTGCCCACCACTTACGAGCGTGACGTAAGATGGTGGGCACGGCGCAAGTGCGCCTTTGCCCACCCTACGAAGTCTTCCTCCCGCGCTCCATCTCTCTCCCGATGCCGAGCATGACCTGGCGCAGCCAGATCGAGCCCGGGTCCATCTGGGCCCGGGTCGGATAAAACATGTACTGCTCGTCGATCCCGGGATCGAGCGGTGGCGCGATCGTGGCCAGCGACAATTGTTTCGAGAGGGCCGATATCAGCCGTCGCGGCACGAACGCGACGAGGTCGGTGCGCGCGGTGACATGCAGCGCCTCGAGATAGCCCGGCACCACCAGTGCGATCCGTCGCTCGATGCCTTTTGAGCGCAGCCAGCCGTCGATCAGATCCTCGCTTTGGCCGCGGATCACCACCGCGACATGCCGCGCGTCGAGGAAGGTCTCGGCTCGCTTCAGTTTGGCACCGACGGGATGACCGCGTCGCACCGCGAGCGCGTCGCTGTCGGTGTAGAGCCGCTGGCGGTGAAATCCGGTAAAGGCGTTGCCGATGCTGATCACGAGGTCGATGGTGCGGGCGAACTCGGCCGTGAAGATCGCAGGCCCCCGCCACGGCACCACGTCGATCCGCACGTTCGGTGCTGCCTTGGTGATCTTCTCCATCAGCGGCGGCATCAGCAGTTCGACCGCGAGATCCGGCATCATCAGGCGAAACTGGCGCTCGCTTCGCAGGGCGTCGAAACCATCGGGAACGAACAAGGCGCGCACCTGGTCCAGCGCCTGCGCCAGCGGCGCGCGCAAGGCCTGGGCCCGCGGCGTCAACTCCATGCGCGCGCCTGATCGTACCAGAAGCGGATCGCCGATCAGGTCGCGCAGCCGCTGCAGCGCATGGCTCGCGGCCGGCTGCGACAGCCCGATCCGCATCGCGGCCCGGCTGACATTGGCTTCGCTCAGTAGCGCGTCGAGCGCGACCAGCAGATTGAGGTCAAGCGAATTCAAATTCATCAGGTGAATATATATCATATTCATTATCGATTGGAAGAATGACGCTGATGGCACGATGGTCCGGACCATCAGATCAACGGAGAAAGCCGCCATGAGCGCATCAGCGAACAAGAGACTGGTCCAGCAGGTCTATACGGATTCCGCTAACCGCAGCGGCACCACCTTCGCCGACCATCTCGCCGAGGACGCGACCTGGGTCGTGACCGGGCAATATTCCTGGTCGCACGAATTTCGCGGGCGTGAGGCGATCCAGAACGGCCTGATGGGCCATTTCCGATCGTTCTTCGAGGGTAGGCCGCGCACGGTGGCGTTCAACTTCATTGCCGAAGGCGATTACGTCGTGGTCGAGGCGCGCGGCGACAACGTCACCAAATCAGGGCTTCGTTATGACAACCAGTACTGCATGGTCTGGCGCATCGAGGACGGCAGGATCAAGCAGATCAAGGAATATTGCGACTCCGCGCTGGTCGAACGCGTGCTGGGGCCGTTTCCGCAAGAACGAAAGCTTGCCGCTGCGGAGTGAATCCGGTCAGATCGCCAGGCCGTTGCGGCGGAGACGAAAGGGAGATCGATATGAGCAAGGAGATTTTCAGTCCGGCGACGCTGCCGCCGCCGGTCGGCTATTCGCATGTCGCCAAGGTCAACAAGGGCACGCTGATCTATCTGGCGGGTCAGGTGTCGAGCGATGCGTCCGGCAAACTGGTCGGCGAGGGTAATTTCGAGGCCCAGGCGGAGCAGGTGTTCAAGAATATCAAGCTCGGGCTCGAGGCGGCCGGCGCCGGAATGGCCGACATCGTCAAGATGAACGTCTACATCGTCGCCGAGGTCGATCAGGCCGAGGTGCCGAAATTGCGCGCGATCCGCGACCGCTACGTCAACACTGCAAAGCCTCCGGCGAGCACGCTGCTGTTCGTCACCCGTCTCGCCCGGCCGGGCTGGCTGATCGAGATCGAGGCGGTCGCGGCGATCGACTAAAAAGAAAAACGGCGCCCGTGTGGGCGCCGTTTTGCCATGTCGGCCCGCTCAAGCCGCCTTGGTCTTGAGATGCTTGAACATGTTGCCGCGGGCTTCGTCGTCCATTTCCGCCTTGAACTTGAAGTTGTCCTTCAGCGCGATCGCCTTCGCCGCCGCCGGCCGGGCCGAAATCTCGTCGACCAGTTTCTTGACGTTGGGATATTTCGCAAACGCTTCTTCGCCAAGGATGAACGGGATCATGCGGGCCCAGCCCCACACGTCCATGTCGACGATGGTGTAGGTGTCGCCGACCATGTAGCGCTTGCCGGCGAGATGGGCGTTGATGATGCTGTAGTGCCGGTCGGCTTCGAACTGATAGCGGTTGTGGGCGTAGTCGACCTTTTCCGGCGCGAAGTGCTTGAAGTGGACGGCTTGGCCACTGAAGGGACCGACGCCGGTGGCAACGAACATCAGCCAGGACAGCAATTCGCCGCGGTTGGCCGGCGTGTTGGCCGGCAGGAACTTGCCGGTTTTCTCGGCGAGGTAGAGCAGGATGGCGTTGCTGTCGAACACCTTGACGCCGCCGTCGTCGATCGCCGGCACCTTGGAATTGGGATTGATGGCGAGATATTCCGGCGTGAACTGGTCGCCCTTGCGGGTGTCGACCGCCACCGGCTCATAGGCGAGGCCGGCTTCCTCGAGAAACAGGGCGACCTTGGTCGGGTTCGGCGAGCCGTTGAAGTAGAATTTGAGCATTTATATTGCCTCCGTATAGGTTGTTGTTATGACGACGTGCGCGCGATGGGGGAACATCGCAGGTGGGAATGCTCCTCATGTGTCGGTTCCGCGACCAGTACAACCGACGACTTCGTGAACCGTCCCGGGGGAAATCCCGCCACCGGCCTCGGCGATACCAGTGTAGACGGGCGCGTAGGATTACGGCAATGGCCGGCCAACGCGTACGATTTGTTCGCGCCTTAAGATAAAATTCAGTCGGGGTTTCTAACTATCCGGGCGGCCGCATTCATTGGCGAGTGCGCTACGGGAAATACGCGATGGCAAAACACGTCAGTCCGAGCGGTCGCGAGACTTTCTTTCCCGCCTCAGAGTTGATCGTCTCCAAGACCGACCTGAAGGGGCGGCTCACCTACGCCAACGGCTTGTTCTGCCGGATGGCCGGTTACCGCGAATCCGAGTTGATTGGCCAGCCACACAGCCTGATCCGGCATCCCGACATGCCGCGCTGCGTCTTTCGCCTGCTCTGGGACACCATCGAGGACCGCCGCGAGATCTTCGCCTTCGTCAAGAACATGGCCAGCAATGGCGATCACTACTGGGTCTTCGCCCATGTCACGCCGTCCTTCGACACCAAAGGCGGCATGATCGGGTACCACTCCAACCGCCGCGTTCCCGATCGCCGGGCGCTGGAGACCGCGATCATCCCGCTGTATGCGGAACTCCTGAAGATCGAGCGCGGTCACGCCAACGGCAAGGAAGCGCTCGCCGCCGGATACAAGGCTTTGACCGATTTCGTCGCTTCGCAGAAAGTAGCCTATGAAGAACTCGTATTCGCTCTCAAAAGCGCTGCTTAGCATTGCGGTCGCGATTGGCGGCACGGTAATCGCCTCGGCGCTCTTCCTGCTGAACTACCCTCTCGCCGCCGTCGGCATCGCGCTGGCCGCGGTGCTCTGCCTTTGTGTCGCGATGGTCTGGATCGTCAGGACCGTGCGCCTGACGCAGCAGGCGCAGGGCGTCTGCAAACGCATCGCCGACGGCGACTTCGAGGCGCGCATTCTTTCGATTCCCGAGAACGACGGCATGGGCGAACTGCTGCGGACGATCAACGACATGATCGACGGCTGCGATGCCTTTGTCCGCGAGGCGACCGCGGCGATGGACGCGGTGCATCACAACAAGTTCTACCGCCGCATCCTGCCCGGCGGGTTGCATGGCGCGCTGCTCAATGGCGCCAACACCATCAACGACGCAACCACGAGCATCGAGGGCCGGATCCGGCAGTTCGAACGTCAGACCTCGGAGCTTGAAGGCAGCGTGGGGTCGATCGTTTCGGCGCTGAACAACGGTGCGGCGGAAATGAGCGGCACGGCGGGCAATCTCCGCAGCGGCGCTTCCGCCACGCGCGAGCGGATCACCTCGATCGCCACCGCTTCCGGGCAGGCCGCTTCCAACATGCAGTCGGTGGTCTCGGCCACCGCGCAGCTTTCCTCGACCGCCCGTGAAGTCGGCGCCGATATCCAGCGCTCATCGGAAATTGCGGGCCGCGCGGTTGAGCGCGTCACCGATGCCGCCGGCAGCGTCGGCGTGCTGCGGGAAGTCGCGGCGCGCATCAATGACGTCGTCAAGTCGATCAATGCGATCGCCAGCCAGACCAACCTGCTGGCGCTGAACGCGACCATCGAAGCCGCGCGCGCCGGCGACGCCGGCCGCGGCTTTGCCGTCGTCGCTCACGAGGTCAAGGCGCTGGCGACCCAGACCGCGAATTTCACCGCCGAAATCGAGGCCCAGGTCGGGCAGGTGCAGTCCGCCGCCGACCGCGTCGGCGATTCCATCACCGAAATCGGCACCGTGATCGCAGAGGTCAACGACATCACGGGAAAAGTTGCTTCGGCCTCGAGCGCGCAGTCACAGGCTACCGTCGACATTGCCCGCAATGTCGACGACGCGTTTGCCGTTGTCGGGCAGATCGCCGCCGACATTCAGGCCCTGACGGAGACGGCCAGGGCTACCGAGCAACTCGCGGCCTCGACCATGACAGCATCCGGCGATCTGTCGTCGCAGTCCGGCCTGCTGACCCGTGAGATCGGGACCTATCTGGAACACGCCCGGGAGAATCTGGTCGATCAGGCTGGATCCGGCGCCGCGAAGCGGGCCACGCGCGCGGCGTGAGCCGGCGACGAGTTCGTGTGGGCGGTCGCACATTCAGTCATCGCCCGGCTTGCCGCCCCCCGCTAAAGCTCCGGCGAGCCACATAGACAAGCCTCGGCGAAGCCTTTGGCGTAGCCGGGTCAGGGCGATGCAATATTCACGTCAAGCACGGAATCGATAGGCCGCAGCGTACTGGATTCCCCGCATTCGCGGGGAATGACAACGGTAACCTACGCTGTCAGGCAGAACCTTAGCCCGCCGCCATCTCGGAGCGGATTTCGGCGCGCAGTTCGTCGATCAGGCGCAGGCCCTTCTTGGTCTCGATATGCCAGAAGGTCCAGCCGTTGCAGGCGCCGGAGCCCTGCGCCACCGCGCCCATGCGATGGATCGAGCCGACCTTGTCGCCGAGCATGATGGCGCCGTCGGCACGAACCAGCGCGCCGTGGCGCTTCTTGGAATCGACCAGCTTGGTGCCGGGTGAAATCATCCCGCGCTCGATCAGTTCCGAGAACGCCACGCGCGGGGCATCGCGCGCGGTCATGAACGGAGCCAACGTGGCCTCGGGAAGCGGTTCGATCGCAGCGATGCGTTCTTCTGCCGCAGTGGCATAGGTCTGGTCGCGCTCGAAGCCGATGTAGCGGCGGCCGAGGCGTTTTGCCACGGCACCTGTGGTGCCGGTGCCGTTGAAGGGGTCGATGACGAGATCGCCGGGCCTCGACGACGACAGCAACACGCGCGCCAGCAGCCCCTCGGGCTTCTGGGTCGGGTGCACTTTCTTGCCATCGGCGCCCTTGAGGCGTTCTTCGCCGGTGCAAAGCGGGATCAGCCAGTCGGAACGCGCCTGCACGTCCTCGTTGGCGGCCTTGAGCGCTTCGTAGTTGAAGGTGTAGCCCTTGGCCTTTTCGTCGCGCGCGGCCCAGATCATGGTCTCGTGGGCATTGGTGAAGCGGCGGCCGCGGAAATTCGGCATCGGATTGGTCTTGCGCCAGACGATGTCGTTGAGGACCCAGAAGCCGAGGTCCTGCATGATCGAGCCGACGCGGAAAATGTTGTGGTAGGAGCCGATCACCCACAGCGTCGCCGACGGCTTCATGATCCGGCGGCAGGCCAAGAGCCAGGCGCGGGTGAAATCGTCATAGGCGGCAAAGGACGAAAACTTGTCCCAGTCGTTGTTGACGGCGTCGACATGGGATTCGTCGGGGCGCTTGAGGTCGCCCTTCAGCTGCAGGTTATACGGCGGATCCGCGAACACCAGATCGACCGAACCGGCCGCAAGCTTCGACATCTCGGCGACGCAATCGCCGACGACGATGCGCGTGCTGGACTCGGACTCTAAGTTAGTGCGGGGCGCCCTTGCAGACGCCCCGCGACGCGACACAACCATGACTCAATTACTCTGACTCAGGCGACGCTGTCGGCGACGCGGGACTAAACAACCGACTGGCGTCACATTGACCGGGCAAAGTAAAAATCGACTTAACCGTCGAAGTACTGAGAGAGAATTGCCGAGCGAATATTGCCGGTTATGCGAGCGATGGCGTTTCCGAGCGAAGGGGACGCCGGTTTGCGTGAAGAAAACGCGTCAAACCAAAAGACGAGTGCCTGGTTCTGATCGGAACGGGCACTAGGCAATATTTGCCGGGCGGGTTATTGATTAACGGGATGGAAATTTTACGTGACTGGTGCGTTGGGTACCGAGCCGCGACCAGCCGGGATGAGGAAATACCGCCATGCGCTACGATGACTTTCGCCGCAGCGACGATATTGATGACCGTCGCGACGACAGCGGCGGCGGAATGGGCGGCGGCGGTGGTTTCGGCCTGCCGATGGGTGGCGGCGGGCTCGGCATCGGCACCATCATCGTGCTCGGCCTGGTCGGCTATGCCTTCGGCATCGACCCGCGCATCCTGATCGGCGGCGCCGAAATCCTCACCGGCGGCAACCAGGCGCCGAGCTATCAGACCGATCGCCGCTCGGGACCAGCCAAGACCGGTGCGCCCAAGGACGAGATGGGCAGCATGATCTCCGGCGTGCTCGGCGAAATCGACGATCGCTGGGACGAGATTTTCAAGGCCAGCGGGCAGTCCTATACCGGGCCGCGCATCGTGCTGTTCCGCAACGCCACCAATGGCGGGCGCTGCGGCATGGCGCAGTCGGCGATGGGGCCGTTCTACTGTCCGCCGGACAAGCAGATCTTCCTCGA
>JAIEPP010000161.1 GCA_019748335.1 Xanthobacteraceae bacterium | reverse complement strand
ATCGCCAACAATGCCCCTATCGCATAGAGGCATTTTAGCCCGCGCCATCCGACAGTTCAAGGGGACTCGCGTTTTTAGGCCCCTGAACATTAAAGGGGCACAGATATACGGTAGAAAGTTCAGATCACGAACAGCGACGGGCTTCCGCGCCACAGTCGAAGGTCGTAGAAGGGTGGAACTTTGCCGTTCGTCTCGCCCATCGGAACGAGACGCCATTCACAACACAAGCACCTAGGTTTGAACGCGGAAATGAGACATTTGCGGATGTAACAACCTTGCCGCAATGCAGCATCGTCCGCCTTGCACGCGGCGAAGGGTCACTTCACTGACGGATAGAGTCACAAAACCTTCGCGACCTTGACATCGAAGTGTCATCCACGAGCCCTACTGTATTGCGAAACGCAATCTCTGCGTCATTCACATTACAGATGGTGATCCATGAAGCCCAGCGATGCCGAGACCGACCGCAAATACGTGTTGCGGCTCAGAAATGTCGGTGTGACCTATTCAGGCGGAGTGGTGGCGCTCAGATCGACCACCCTCGATTTCTTCCAGCGCGAGTTCTCCGTTTTACTCGGCCTGTCGGGTGCGGGGAAATCGACACTTTTGCGCTCCCTGAACCTCCTTGTTAAACCTACCTCCGGCGAGATTGTCTCATCGGATTTCGGTGTCCTTGGCCCGACCGGCGCACTCCGCCAGCACCGGCGCCGAACGGCACTCATTTTCCAGCACCATCAGCTGATCGAGCGACATACGGCCCTCGCCAACGTCCTCACCGGCCGACTCGGCTATCACAATACCTTGCGCAGTTTCTTCCCGCTGCCCCGCGCGGACCTGGAACTGGCTCTCCACTGCCTCGAGCGCGTCGGTCTGGCCGACAAATCCATGACGCGTGTCGATCAGCTCTCTGGCGGCCAGAAGCAGCGTGTCGGGATTGCCCGCGCGCTGGCGCAGCAGCCCAACATCATTCTGGCCGACGAGCCTGTCGCCAGCCTCGATCCCGCCACCTCGGAGAAGATCCTCGAACTGCTTCGCCAGGTGTGCAAAGAAGACGGCATCACCGCCATCGTGTCGCTGCACCAGCTGGAATACGCGCAGCGCTTTGCAGACCGGATCATTGGCCTTGCCGGTGCACATGTTGTGTTTGACGGCGCTCCTGATGAGCTCAATGACGACAATTTCGCCGCGATATACGCCGGGCACCGCCGTGAGCCAATCGCACCCAGCCGGACGAGTAACCCCGCCTACGCCCAGCCACCGTTTACGCCTGAGATGGAGATGTCCCTATGAACCGCCTGCTGAAATTTGCCATTGCTGCCGCCCTTGCCATGGGGCTGGCAGCGCCAGCCCACGCCGCCAATCCGAATCCAGAGACTTTAAAGGTCGCACTGTTACCGGATGAGAATGCGTCCGAGTTGATCAAGCGCAATCAACCGCTCAAGGACTACCTCGAGAAGGAACTGGGCAAGAAGGTCGATCTGGTTGTGACAACAGACTACTCGTCGATGATCGAGGCAATGCGTTTCGGCCGGATCGACATAGCCTATTTCGGTCCGCTCTCGTACGTGCTTGCCAAGGGCAAAGCCGATATCGAGCCGTTTGCGGCAATGGTCAGCGACGGCAAGCCGACTTACCGCTCTGTCGTCATTGCCAACGCGAATGCCAATGTGAATTCGCTCAGCGACATCAAGGGCAAGAAGGTCGCTTTCGGCGATCGCGCTTCCACCTCCAGCCATCTGATTCCGAAGACGTTGATGGCGGAAGCCGGTGTCGTGAATGATCGCGATTACCAGCAGCACTTCGTCGGCAGCCACGATGCGGTTGCGGTGAATGTCGCCAACGGCAATGCGGAAGTCGGGGGCCTTTCCGAGGTGATCTGGAAAACTCTTCTTGAGAGAAAGCTCGTCGACGCAGGCAAGGTCAAGGTCATCGCCTACAGCAAGGAATATCCCCAATACCCGTGGACGATGCGCTCCGACCTGAAGCCGGAGCTGAAGGACAAGATCCGCACCACTTTCGTGAACCTGAAGGACCCCGCAGTTCTGAAGAACTTCAAGGCGGACGGTTTCGCCCCGATCACGGACAATGATTACGACGTGATCCGCGATATGGGAAAGTTGCTTGGAATCGACTTCGGAGCGATGTGAGGACGTGATGACGACGCTCGGCGCAACCACAATCAACACAACAAACCATTATCTCGATCAGTACAGTCGGGCGTGGATCCGGCAGTCTGCCCAGGTTGCTGCGGTACTCGCTATTGTGCTGGTTGCATTCTGGTATGTTGGTCTTCTGGATTTCGGGACCCTGGCAAACGGGGTTCCGGCCATCTTAACGCTGGCCCGCGAGGCGATGCCGCCGGATTTCACCAATGCGCGCGCGTGGCTCAAGCCGCTGGTGGACACCTTGGCAATGAGTATTGCCGGAACGGCAATAGCGGTGCTTCTGTCATTTCCGCTGGCTTTTCTTGCTGCCCGGAACACGTCGCCGCACACGATCGTATTTCATGTCGCCCGTACCCTGCTAAACGCTCTTCGCTCGGTCCCGGAGCTGATTATGGGCATCATTTTCGTTGCTGCCGTAGGCTTTGGTGCTTTACCCGGCGTTCTGGCATTAGGCCTGCATTCGGTCGGTATGGTCGGCAAGTTTTTTGCGGAAGCAATTGAGCATGTCGATGAGGCCCCCATAGAGGCTGCGCGCGCCGCAGGTGCAACTCCGGTTCAAGTGTTGTTCCACGCCGTCCTGCCACAAGTGTCATCGCAGTTCGCAGACGTATCCGTCTATCGCTGGGAATATAACTTCCGCGCATCCACGATAATGGGAATGGTTGGCGCAGGCGGTATTGGGTTTGAGCTGATGGGATCGCTTCGAATCATGTTGTATCAAGAAGTCAGCGCCATTTTACTCGTCATCCTGATAATGGTGACAATCGTCGATGGCCTGAGCGGCTATTTGCGGAAGAAATTCAAGTAAGGACCGGCCATCGTGAAACCGCGCGTCGTCATCACCCACAAAGTGCATCAGGAAACCTTGGATCTCCTCTGTGACCATTGTGAAGTCACTCCCAATCAAACTATGGAAACCCTGCCCCGCGAAGAGATTCGCCGCCGTGTCGGCACGGCGGATGCAATGATGGCCTTCATGCCGGACTGGGTCGACGCCGATTTCCTGGCAGCTTGCCCGCAGATGAAGGTCATCGGCGCGGCCTTGAAGGGCTACGATAACTTCGATGTCGCGGCCTGTACGGCCCGGGGCATCTGGCTGAGCATCGTGCCTGACCTCCTGACCGTGCCGACGGCTGAGTTGGCCATCGGCCTTACCATCGGCCTCACCCGCAAGATGATCCAGGCCGATGCCAGGGTCCGCTGCGGCAAATTCGCCGGTTGGCGGCCGGAGTTTTTCGGCCTGGGCATCGCGGGGTCCGCCATTGGTATTCTCGGAATGGGGGCGATTGGGCAAGCCATCGCCGAACGGCTGAATGGCTGGGGCGCAACGCTGCTATACAACGACCGGGTGCCGATCCCAGCACCCGGCGGCGAAGCTCGACCTAGTGTTGCTCGGCGCAGCCTGGAGGAGGTATTATCCGAATCCGATATCGTCATCCTGGCCCTGGCGCTGGCCCCAGACACCATCCATCTGATCAACGACAGGACGCTCGCCCTGATGAAACCAGGCGCATACCTCGTGAATCCATGCCGCGGCTCTGTCGTGAGCGAAGCTGCTGTTCTAACTGCGCTCACCAGCGGTCAGCTCGGCGGGTATGCCGCCGACGTGTTCGAGCTGGAGGATTGGGCTCGCGAAGACAGACCGCGGGAGATCGCTCCGGGCTTGCTGGGTCACCCAAACACGATGTTCAGCCCGCATATTGGCTCTGCTGTTAAGAAAGTTCGCTTGGCAATCGAACTGCGCGCTGCAGAAAATATCCTGCAGGCCCTTTCGGGTAAGCCGCCAATGGATGCCGTCAACAATCCGAGACAAGTGGCTTAGATCGGCAATGCTGAATCTAGTATGGGTGCGGACATTTCTGGCCCTGGCGAAGCATAAGAGCTTTCAAGCGTCCGCAGAATATCTTCGGATCGCTCAGCCGACGGCCTCATCACATATCCAGAAGCTTGAGGAGCAGCTGGGTGTCCTGCTATTCCATCGCTCCCGAACGGGGTGCGAGCCGACGCGGGAAGCGATGAACTTTCTGCCTTATGCCCAGAGCATCCTTAGGGTTAACGAGCGTGCACTCGCCGCGGTCTCTGGGGAGCGCACGCGGATCGGTGCCAGTTCCAATATCGGAATCTATCTGCTGCAGCCCTATGTCCGGTCATATCTGGAAGGCCGCGATCCAGCGGCTTTTGATATGGTGATTGACCGCAATCCGTCCATCGTCGAGAAACTGGAGAATGTCGAAATAGATGTGGCCGTGTTGGAATGGTGGGACAACCGCGACGGCTGCCAAGTCGAGCGCTGGAGAAGCGAGCCCGTCGTCGTCATCGTTCCGCCCGATCATCCATTGGCGTCTCAAGACCACATTGATCCGGTTCAGTTATCCGCATTTGAGCTTCTCGGCGGCGAACCTGGCACCGGGACCGGGCGGATGCTTGCGAAATATTTCGGCGATCACGCTCAAATGCCGCGGGTTTCCCTACAGTTGGGTAGCACCGAGGCTGTCAAGCAGGCGGTAAAGGCTGGAGTTGGCATCTCTCTAGTTCTGGCGTCAGCCGTATCGGACGAGGTGCGGGCCGGAAGCCTGCGTGCCTTACCCTTCCCTGACCCGCCGCTACGAAAGGACCTGTTTGTCGCTTGGCGCACCGGCATTTCGGGCATGCCTATACCGGCCTTCGCCCAGCATCTATTGAACGCTCACTGCAATGAGACGGTATCCGCTCGCTGACGTCAGCGCCTCTCGAATCGGCTACATGCGCGTTTTGTTGGTCATGAACGCGTATTTCGCACGGTCTAAGCGGTCGCTCAACCGGTTCGATGATTGAGTGAGGAGCTTAAATGCGACGTCAAAGAGCGTGGGTACAGGCGATCTGTTTTCGCATGCGCTCTGCGGTCAGCTGAAGGCGGCCCAGCTCCATCAACCCATGTCATGGGTTCGTGTTTCTTAGTCGATCTGGCTAGCTTCTCCTGTGGCGAATGTCCGCAAAGTGGCAACCAAGCCGCCCTCGGCAACCAATCGAAAGCGCAGAATTCCACTCCACCGCGACGTTCCTGCCCTCTGCCGGAAAAGGCCGCAGTGGCTCATGGCTTGCCGTACAACTTTCTCGAACCAAGGTCCGAAAGGGGTCCGGGAGCGGCCGGAGAAGGCACGAAGCTGTCCCCCTCGCATACTTCAGGTTTCGCGCTTGCGACGACTGAGCAGCTTTTCACCATCGGCTCTCAACTCGCCTTCTGGCCCGACAAACCGGTAGAGCGTCTGCCGGGTAATTCCGAGTTCGGCACAGAGATCGCGCACCTTGGTTGCCGGTTGTCCCATGGATGCGGCGGCAAGCCGCAGCTTGGCTGGCGTCATCTTGAAGGGGCGGCCGCCGTTGCGCCCTCGGGCGCGGGCTGACGCCAGGCCTGCCTTAGTCCGTTCGACGATCAACTCACGTTCGAACTCAGCCAGCCCGGCGAAGATGGCGAATACCAGTCGGCCGTTGGTAGTGGTGGTGTCGATCGATGCGCCTTCGCCAGCCAATATCTTCAGACCAATGGCGCGTTTGGTTAGATCGCCGACCAGGTTGACCAGATGACGTAGATCACGGCCGAGCCGATCCAGTTTCCAAACCACGAGTGTGTCGCCAACACGCAGCGCCTTCAGGCATGCCTCAAGACCGGGTCGGTCGTCGCGGCGGCCCGAGGCTGCATCCTCATAGATATGGTCAGGCAGAACGCCGGCCCTGATCAGGGCGTCGCGCTGCAGGTCGTGGGCTTGACTGCCATCAGCTTTCGAGACCCGTGCGTATCCGATCAACAATGTCATTTATAC
Organism: Xanthobacteraceae bacterium; assembly: GCA_019748335.1. Lineage (GTDB taxonomy): Bacteria > Pseudomonadota > Alphaproteobacteria > Rhizobiales > Xanthobacteraceae > Bradyrhizobium. Next base: position 3,215 of record JAIEPP010000161.1, on the reverse strand, counting down.
GTCCGTTTGTGTGACATTCTTCATTTGGTCGCGCCAAAGTCTGTAGATTGTCACATAACCCGTCTTGCAATGTAAGCTCCATGAACGGTTATCTCCGATCTTTTTGTGACGAACGGAGTACCCATGCCCCGCCGGATGATTTTGACGGATGCCGAACGGCAGAATTTCCTTGCTCTTCCCATTGATGACGACACTCTGATCCGGCATTGGTGCCTCGATGACGATGATCGCCATCTTATCGAAACTCGACGCCATGATGACACTCGGTTGGGATTAGCGCTTCAGCTCTCTGCTCTTCGTTATCCCGGCCGCCTGATTCAGCGGGGGGAAGTCATCCCTTCTGTGGCGCTGTCGTTTCTGGCCGAACAACTCGGGATCGAGCCAGAGGCACTTTCCACTTTTGCACGGAGAGCACCAACCCGCTATGAGCAGCTCGCCATCCTGCGCCAGCACTATGGCTTCACTGAACTGTCACACCCGTTGCGCGCCGATCTGCTTGCATTTGCACGCGGCATTGCGATCGCTTCGACGAAAGACAAATTTGTCGTTGCAACACTGGCTGACGAGATGCGGCGGAGGCGCATCATTATTCCCGGCATTACCGTGCTCGAACGGTTGGCGGGGCAGGCTTGCACTGAAGCCGAGGAGGCGCTGTATACCGATGTCGCCGGAAGATTGACGCCGGACCTTGTTCTTCGGATGGAAACATTGCTCGGCGCGGGACGACGCGCAAAACAGAGCGGCATATCCTGGTTGCGAGAACCTCCCGGTAAAGCCGGGGCAACGGCCATGCGGGGATTGATAGATCGACTGGAGGCCGTGCGTCATGTCGGTGTCCCCAATGATGTGCTTCAAGCGATCCCGGCTCACCGTGTTCGTCGGATGGCACAGGAAGGTCGTCGTCTGACTGCCCAGAATTTTGAGCAGATGCGGCCAGGCCGCCGTCACGCGACATTGGCCGCGTTTTTTCTGGAAATGGAAATAGCACTCACCGACGCGGCGATCAGCATGTTCGAGACGTTGATTGGCAAGAGTTTTCGGCAGGCAGAGGCAGCCCGTGACAAGCAACTCCTCGAAACCGCATCGTCGGCGACATCCGCACTCGATTTCTTCGTCAATTTTGGCGAAGCCATAACCGCCCAACGCGAAGCTGGGCTTTCTCTTGATGAGGCGGTGACCACTGTCGCGAGCTGGGAAGAGCTCATTCAGGCAACAGCTTCGGCGAAGGCAGTGAGAAGGCCTCGCAGCGAGGATGATTTGATCACCTACCTGCCGGCTCAATATGCTCGCATCCGGCGGTTCGCGGCTGCATTTCTGGCCTCGTTCACCTTTGAAGGAAACCGCCGAAACGTACATATCATTGAAGCTATTGTGCAGATGGAAACTGCCTGGAGGAAAGGGGCCAGATCAAACGATCGGCCCTGGATCCGCAAGGCGTTGCTGCTGGCGAATGCGCGATGGCGCAAGGAAATCGTCGGCGCTGATGACGTGATCGACCGGAAGATGCTGGAACTCTTTCTCATCGTCGAGCTGAAAAACAGGATTGCCGCCGGCGACATATGGATCAGGGGTTCCCGCGCCTACCGCGCACTCGACGAGTACATGATCTCGCACCAGACGTTTGCCGTCATCAAAGCCGAGGCCCGCATTCCGGTCGCGATTCCGATCGATGTCGAGACCTATCTCGCCCAGAAGGCCGACGCTCTGGATCAAAAGCTGCGTGAGGCGACACGTCGCCTGGAAACTAGTCGAGGCGATACCCGCATCGGCGCAAAAGGATTGCGGGTCCCAGCGGTCAGAAGCACGGAAACCGAAGCCGCAATCGCGTTCGCAAGGCGGGTGGCGACAGCCATGCCGCCAATCCGGTTGACGGACCTTGTGGCCGATATCGACCGGATGACCGGCTTCAGTTCGTTATTCGAGCACCTCCAGACCGGTCGGTCACCTTCCGATCTGCGGGTGTTCTATGCGGCGCTGATCGCCGAAGCCACAAATCTCGGCTTCTCGAAGATGGCGCATGCCTGTCCCGGCATCACGCGCCGCCAGCTACAGCAGATGGCAATCTGGCATTTTCGCGAGGAGACATTCGCTCTGGCGCTCGCCAAACTGGTTGAGGCTCAACACTCTGCCCCGTTCTCAACAGTGTTCGGCTCGCACGCTGTTTCCTCGTCGGACGGACAACATATCCATCTTGGCGACGGCGGCGAAGTCGCAGGCGGCGTCAATGGCAGGTATGGAAACAACCCGATTATCAAGCTCTACACCGCAATCTCTGGTCGCTACGCGCCCTTTCATACCAAAATCATCGCCGCAACGGCAAGTGAAGCCGTTCACGTGCTTGACGCATTGCTGGAAACCGACGCTGGCCTTAATATTGTCCGACACCACGTCGATGGCGGCGGCGTCAGCGATCTTGTATTCGCCCTCTGTCATGCGCTCGGCTTCGCATTCGTGCCGCGCATCCCCGATCTCGACGGGCGATGCCTCTACGCCTTCGGACTGGCCAAACAATACGGAATTCTTCAGAATGTCATGGGTGACCGGATTGACGCCGATCTGATCCGGACGCATTGGGATGATATCTTGCGCCTGATGACCTCGCTACGCACGCGCACCGTCAGCGCCTCGCTCATGCTGAAGCGATTGTCGGCGACAACGAGGCAAAGCGGTCTTGCCCAGGCGTTGCGCCAGATGGGACGGATTGAACGAACCCTCTTCACCCTCGACTGGATCAACGACGAGCAATTGCGAAAGACAACTACCGCTGAATTGAACAAGGGCGAAAGCCGGAACAGCCTTGTTCGGGCAGTCAATCTTCATCGTCTCGGCCGTTTCCGCGATCGCAGTCAGGAAAACCTGTCGATCCGGGCATCCGCTCTCAATCTGGTTGTCACCGCCATCATTCACTGGAACACAATCTATATCGGCCGCGTCATCGATGCCCTGCGCAGTGCAGGACAGGCTATCCCGGATCATCTGCTGTCCAGCCTGTCGCCTCTCACATGGGAGCATGTGAACCTGACCGGCGATTACCTCTGGGAAGAAAAGCCGGCTCTCGACAAAAACGGGTTCCGAGCCATCCCGTTCAACCCATGATCCGCCTGCCGTATATCTGTGCCCCTTTAATGTTCAGGGGCCTTTTTACGCCACGGTCTTTGTTTGCCCGCGCTCTCGCTAACGAGAGGACGCGAATGGAGATGCTTGACCAAAATCCG
>JAIEPP010000249.1 GCA_019748335.1 Xanthobacteraceae bacterium | reverse complement strand
AGGTAGCGGTAGGGACGCGCGTTTCACCGCGCGCCCCCCGCACAGAACCGTACGAGCGGCTTTCCCGCATACGGCTCCCACCTCGGGTGTGTAACGGCAAAGCGATCGCTCGGCCAAGGATGGAGGATGATCGGCTTTGGAAGCCAGGCATCCACGAGCTGCGTCATCCGTGTCCAAGTCATCCGATGTTTCTGACCGCGACGCCGTAGCGTACGCCGCCAGAGGTCGGTGACATGGTGTCGGAACACGTCCAGTGCACGACCGTTGGTCGGCACTGCGTGATAGTTGAAGTAGCCGCGGACAACCCTACCCAGCCATTTCCCCTGCTCAGGGATCGGCTGGTGCATGCGCCGTCGCATCTCTTGCTTGATCTCCTTGAGCTTCGCCCGCAAGCGGTCCCCTCGGGTTTTCCGTTTGATCTGGAATTTCCCTGCTCGGGTCTTGCCGCAGATGAAGGTGAAGCCCAGGAAGTTGAAGGTCTCCGGCTTGCCAAGCCCTTGCCGCTGGCGGCGCTCCGCCGCAAAGCGTCCAAACTCGATCAGCCGGGTCTTCTCAGGATGTAGCGACAACGCAAACTTCCCCAATCGCTCGCGCATCTGCTCCAGAAAGAACCGGCCATCGCCATGGTGCTGGAACCCGACGATGAAGTCGTCGGCGTAGCGCACAATGATCATATCGCCGGTGGCCCCGCGCCGTCGCCAGCGTGCTGCCCAGAGGTCGAGCGCGTAGTGCAGGTAGATGTTGGCGAGCAGCGGTGAGATGACCGATCCTTGCCCCGTCCCCCTGCCACTGACCGAGACGACCCCGTCTTCCAAGATGCCCGCCTTCAGCCATTTCTGGATCAGGCGGATGATGCGCCGGTCGCCGATCCGGTGTTCCAGGAAGCGGATCAGCCATTGCTGACTGATCTCATCAAAGAACGATCGGATGTCGGCGTCCAGGATGAAGCTCACCTTCTTGCTGTGCATTCCGACACAGAGCGCATCCAGCGCGTCATGCGTGCCGCGTCCCGGCCGGAATCCATACGAGAACCCGAGGAAGTCTTCCTCGTAGATCGCGCTCAGCAGCGTGGCCACCGCCCGTTGGACAATCTTGTCCTCAAGGGCTGCGACCGCGAGCGGACGCTGCCGACCATCCGGCTTGGGAATGTAGACCCGCCGGGACGGCAGCGCCCGATATGCTCCCCGTTGGACCCGATCGTGCAAATCCTCGATATTGCGTTCGAAGTCTGCCTCGTAGTCCTTCCACGTCAGCCGATCCACGCCAGGGGCTGCGTTCTGCGCAAGTCCGAAGAACGCGTCCTCTAAGAGCTCAGTGTTGATGTGGTGGTAGAGCGCAGTGAACCTCTCCTTCTTCCTTTCGCTTGCGGCTTTCCGTATGCGTTCCAGCGCCTGTGACACGCTTGTCCGGCTCTGTGTCCGGTGCGTGCTTTGCTGGCCCGCATTCCCCTTGGTCCCCGCCCTTCGCTCCACCGGCTCCGCTGCTTCCGGCTCCACCGCAGATCGTTCTGCAGCGGGCTGCTCCGCTTTGTTCGTCGGCTTCATTGCTACTATGGCGGGGTCCGACTTCTCGGGTCCGTGCGTCATCGGCTACGGCTCCTCACCTTCCCGATGCGGGCCACAACGGTAGTGCCGTTGCGGTCAAACCCGAGACCTCCCAGCTTCCGATGCGATCCTTTTGCACGTGATGTGGCCTTCGACCCCGACAGGGCGTCAGCACCTCGCATAGCGGTGCCGCACATGTTGCCTTCGAGCGAATAGAAACTCTCGGCCCCTGCAATATATGATCTTTCGTGGCTCAATCCCACACCCCATGCAATCGCTGTGTACGCTTCGCCACCACTGTCGCCAGTGGCCACGCAACACTCGCTACCAAGCGGGCGCTACCCCTTACTTGGGCCGGACTTTCACCGGCTGGTTCGCACCAGCTTCGGCTGGCGCACCTATTCGATCATCTCGTCGGCGGCGGCGAGAATCGTTTGTGGGATGGAAATGCCAAGCGCGCAGGCGGTCTTCAGGTTGATCTTGAGCAACACTGGTCTTGGCTGCGTATTTCGCAAAAACGGGACAGTAATTTCGCTAACTGACGGACAGCAGTTTCACTAAATCGCGGACAGCATGGCGGCGGCGAGTTTTGGTTGCCTGATTGTTGAAATCAGTTGGTATTCGTTTCGCTATTTTCGATATCGGTCAAGGGGCGTCCGGCTTTTTTCCTTCGCATGCTGTCGCCTTCGAGGGCGATGCGTTGGGCGTTGTGGATGATCCGGTCGGGGATACGGTCCTCGATGCCGAGCTTTTAGAACCAGCGGTACGCAAGATTTACCTAAATCTCTGCGCAAATCCACCGCTCGATACTATCTCGCGACGCGGAGCTTGGCCAGCGAGGTGCCGATTGAATTGAACACCGTCAAGGTCTGGCTAGCCGTAGTTACGAGATAGAACTTGTCCGCGGTGCTGGCGCAATACTGCAGCACCGTAGAGGTGGGATCTCCGCCGGTGTTGACCTGGACGGTGTAGATCGTGATGTTCGCGGCCTTGGCGTTGTCGCACAGGATCTTCTGGCGGGCGTCGATCTGTGACGCGTTGGAGTACCAGCGGTTCTGCGTATTCAAACCGTCCGACAGCAGGATGATGGCATCCCTGTAGGTGTAGTTCGAATCCTTGGCAGGGGCGTTGAACGGCGCGCCGGTGCCGAGCGTCATCCAGCCCCATGCCAGGCCAATGCCCTGGTTGGTATTGCCGGTCGGCAGCATGGCGATGATCGAGGCCTTAAGCGCTGTCCAGTCGTAGCTTAGCGGCATGATCGGCTGCAAATAAGGAATGCTTCCCGACTTGCAGTAGGCATACTGCTCAGCAGGAAACAAGGTCGAGATATTGGACGTTACCGGCGTCGTATTCATCGTATCGTAGTTCTGATCGCGGTCTGTGAAACAGCCAGTCCAAGTATTGTGGTTCTTCGGCGTCCAAGTCTTGCCGGCGGATATACAGGAGCTTTGTTTAGTATAACTGTTGCTACTGCAACTCCCGTTTGCCGCGTCCCAGTCAGTCCAGTCGATCCAAGTTTGGGTATAGTTGCTAGAGCCCATATTGATGTCTTTGGCGAAGGGTACGATTGAGATATAGATGTCGCCAGCATTCTTGGCGAGCGCGCTCAACTGGTCGATCAGGCTATTGGCCGCAGTCTGCATCGCCGGCATCTTGCCGTCCTGAGCCATCGATCCGGTGTTGTCGAGCACCATCGCGACGCGCATACGTACGTTGCCCCAGGCCGAGGTGGAACTGGTGTTGAAGTTGAGGTTCGGGAAGCCAGCGACCTTCATGAAGTCAGTATCGACGGACCCGGACCCGCTGACCAGGATCGTCGAACCGCTGCCGGTGTTCTGAGTATAGGTTGCGGTGACCGCGACCGATTTGGCCTCGGTGTTGGTATAGAGTGCGTTGAAATAGGCAGTTGCCTTCGCACTGATTTGCGAGGTTGTGATGGTGCCGTCTGTGAGGTCCTTAGCCAGCATCAGGGCGGTCGAGTCGAGGGCGGCCTGCATCGACGATCGCGCGCTGTTGGCGCGGGTATAGTCAACTGCCGCTCCGACGAAGCTGATGATCGGCACTGCTGCGATGGCAAACAGTACCGCGATATTGCCTTTTTCAGAACGATAAAAATTTGCAAGCAATCCTTGCATTCGCCCTTTAATGGTCATGACCATAGTCCCGTCTGGGTTCAAATTATGGCCAACAGTAACAAGCTGCTTTAAAGGGGGAGTAAATGGATGGATGGGGATAGGCGGTTTTGGCTGACGATCCGTTAACCCTGTGCGAGGAGCGCCAATCACACTCGCTTAACGGCGGCATGTTAAGCAAAGCCACATATTGAACTCACCATGGAGCATAGGTGCATTTACGATTCAACCAGCGTTGGTCGCCCTCCGAGGACGAATGGCTTACGAGAATGGCGGCTTCGGGTGCTAAAGTGCCTAGGATCTCACAGTGTCTCAGGCGAACCACGCGCTCCATCCGGCGGCGAGCTGAAATACTGAAAATATCATGGAAAGCTGCGAAATCTCAGTACGCACGCCCGACGAAGCAGAAAGGTTTGGCGGCGACTCACTGGCGGGCGGAAGAAGAGACGCTGCTGCGCGAGATGATTTCAGTCGGCCAAAAGGAAGACGCTATTGCAATGATATTGGGTCGGACGGTTCTGGCCGTCCGAAACCGGGTGTATGCGGTGAAGCGCTCCGAGAATTCTAACCGCGATGTAGGAGCGACCTAGCCGCCCGATTCATTACAGAGTGATTGGTAAGGAGTCGTCCGTGAACAAGCCTCTAACTAAGCGATTGAGATGGAGTCTGTTTTTCGATTCGTCGGCATTTGAGATTGCAGGAATTTGGGGCTTGAGACCCTCGAGCCCTGCAATTTCGTTTTTGGATTCCCCTTCCTCGGACCATGATTCTGTGGTGCATCGGAGGGCATGATGCGGCCGAAGAAGCACAAGACGACGGGATCGAACGATCTGTTCCGGGCGCGGCCGTACCAGATCATCAACCTAAAGCACGAACTGGCTCTGCTTGCCGGCAGGATCGATTGGGACTGGATCGACGGCGAGATCGCGCCGCTCTACAGCGCGAACGGCCGGCCGGGGATCGAGACCCGCTTCATGATCGGGCTGTTGTTGCTCAAGCATATTTACGGGCTGTCCGATGAAGGTGCGCGCGAGCGCTGGGTCCACGACCCGTATTTCCAGTTCTTCACCGGCGAAGAGTTTTTCCAGCGTACGCATCCGGCCAGCACCCCAGGCTGTACGCATCCCGCCTGAGGTGCTGGCCGGATGCGTACAGCCTGGCTCCCCTACATCCTGGTCCGCATCGCCGAACATCCCCTCCAGAAACTCGACGAACTGCTGCCGTGGAATTGGCGTGGATCCAACGCGCACATCCGACGGGCAGCATGACGTGCGCTTCCGCCCCTTAACTGCGCGAGTGATGCCACCGCGGTCCTGACCAGATGCTAACGTCTTGACGTCAGCGCCACGGCCGACCCGGACGCTGACGCCGTCCATCTCTACCTCGATGATTCCTGAGGCCCTATCCACCGGGCGTGCCCGCTGGCGCTGCCGCCGGCGACCCGCGCCTTCCGGCAATGCCTATTCCACGACCGCAGGCACGAACTGCGGTGCTTCGTACGCATCAGACGAGAGCCGTCTTGCCTGACGCGGGGTATTTCGCGAATCGTGTGACCTTAAGTCTAGCTTTAAGGTCATCAGGCGATGCGGGTCGAGGTGTTGGGCGGATTGGAGCGGCGGCGGCGCTGGTCGCAGGATGACAAGGTAAGGATCGTCGAGGAGACGCTGGCGCCTTGGGGGCGAAGGTGACGGAGGTGGCTCGGCGCAATGGCGTTACGGCGAGCGTGGTGTTCACCTGGCGCCGACAGGCACGGACGGTCGAGCGGGTCGGGCCATGTTTTGCGCCGGTTCAGATTGCTGCGGCGGTTACGGGCGAGGAAAATGCGAAGCCGCAATCCGAAGACGACAGACGGATGCGGTCGTTATCGACCGCCCGGAACGGACTGATCGAGATCGACCTTGGCAACCGGCGACGGATCCGGGTGGATGCGCAGGTCGATCCCGAGGCGCTGGCGCGGGTTCTCGATTTGCTGGAGCGCCGATGATTGCGATCCCCGACAATGTCCGGGTTTGGCTTGCGACCGGCCATACCGACATGCGACGTGGATTCCCGAGCCTCGCACGGCTGGTCCAGGAGGATTTGAACCGCGACCCGCATGCTGGTGATTTCTACGTCTTTAGGGGCCGCCGCGGGAATCTGATCAAAATCATTTGGCATGATGGCCAGGGCGCGTGCCTGTTTACGAAGCGGCTGGAACGCGGCCGCTTCCTGTGGCCGTCGCTGGCCGATGGCGTGGTCACCGTCAGTGTCGCGCAACTCTCCTACCTGTTGTCTGGCATCGACTGGCGAATGCCGCGGGAAACCTGGCGTCCACAGGCGACCGGCTGAAGCCGTGGCTTTTTGACTCAGGATAGAAATCCGGCGCGATTTTTTGCAGCGAATATGGTTTGAATCGTCCTCGTGACGACGCCCTCCGAACCACTTCCCGCCGATCTTGCCACCGCGCATGCGATGATCCTTGCGCAGCGCGAGCAGCTCATCTTGGCGAAGAGCGAAGTCACTGTCGGCCGGCTGGAGATCGAGCGGCTGAAGCTGATGCTGGCCAAGGCGCGGCGCGAACAGTTCGGTCAATCCTCCGAGCGTGGCAAGCTGCTGGTCGAGCAGCTGGAGCTTGCCATCGAGGACCTCGAAGAGACCCAGGCCGAACAAGACACCAAGGCCGAGATCGCCGCGCCGGAGGCCGCCGGGGAGAAGCTCGCGCGCAATCCGCGATCGCCCCGACGCCCGTTGCCGGACAATCTACCGGTCGAACGGATTGTTGAACCCGCGCCCTGCGCCTGCGGCAAGTGCGGCAGCGCGCGGCTGCACAAGCTCGGCGAGGTGGTGTCGAAAACCCTGGAATGCGAGCCGCGGCGCTGGAAGATCATCGAACATGTCCGCGAAAAGTTCTCCTGCCGGGACTGCGAGGCGATCACCGAGGCGCCGGCTCCCTCGCACCCGATCCCGCTGGGCTTTGCCGGGCCGAGCCTGCTGGCGATGGTGCTGGTCAACAAGTTCCTGCTGCACCAGCCGCTGAACCGTCAGAGCAAGACCTTTGCCCGCGAAGGCATCGAGATCGATGTCTCGACGCTGGCGGACCGGGTCGGCGCCTGCGTGGTGGCGCTCGCGCCGCTGATTGACGCGATCCGGATCCACGTGATGAGCGCGGAGCGGATCCATGCCGACGACACCACGGTCCCTGTGCTGGCGAAAATGAAGGCCGTGGTCGGCCGGATCTGGACCTATGTCCGCGATGACCGGCCGTTTGGCGGCAGCGATCCGCCGGCGGCCCTGTTCTATTACTCCCGCAACCGGGCTGGAGAGCATCCGCAGGGCCACCTGGCTGGCTAGATCGGCCTGATGCAGGCTGACGCCTTCAACGGATACAATGACCTCTACTGGGCCAACCGCAAGCCGGCACCGATTCTTGAAGCGGCGTGCTGGAGCCACGGCCGCCGAAAGTTCTTCGACCTGGCGAAGACTGGAGAGGTGCCGATCGCGGCTGAGGCTGTGCGACGTATCGACGAATTGTTCGCGATCGAGCGCGCCATCAACGGCAAGGCACCGAAGCAGCAGCTGGCCGTACGCCGCGAGAAATCGGCGCCGCTCGTCACCGACCTCGAAATCTGGATGCGCCAGCAGCGCACCTTGCTCTCCGCAGGTAACGACACTGCCAAGGCCATCAACTACCTGCTCAACCGCTGGGCGGCGTTCACGCGCTTCCTCGACGATGGCCGCGTCTGTCTCACCAACAACGCCGCCGAACGGGCGTTGCGTGGTGTGGCCGTTGGAATACGAAATTGGACCTTTGCCGGCTCGGATGCCGGCGGTCACCGCGCCGCTGCCGTCTATACCCTAATCGAGACCTGCAAGATGAACGACGTCGATCCACAAGCGTGGCTCGCTGACGTCCTGGCCCGGCTTCCCGATCATCCCGCCAGCAAGATCGCCGACCTGCTTCCCTGGAATTGGAAGGCGAACCAGCCGCAGAATAGCGCTGCCGCCGCCTGAGCGACCAATCAGCGGCAGATCGCACCTACCCGGGGTCTTGGTCGGATGCGTACGGTGCTTCGGTGGCAGCGTCCGCTCCGGCAGGCTGCCGCACGTCGCGGCGCCACGTGAATAATTGCTGCAGCGCAAGCCCATGCCTGCGGGCAACTTCCGAAACCACCGCCCCCGGAACAAGCGTCTCTTCGAGCCGACGCGCCGTCACTGCCTCCGGCGTAAGCGTATGGTCACCGGTCATAATGGAAGATTTCGAGTGGGCGCCAGTTGGCGACCCAACCGAGGATAAGGACGATTTTCTCAATGCCTAGTGTGTTATCGGACCAGTGAGTTCCTGGTAGTTCTGAACGAATCAACCACTAGGCCAGTAAAAAATAGGGCCCCAGCCTCGGGCGAGAGGACACGGGCCAAGTTCCGTGCCTTTGGGCAAAAAAAAGTCACTGCAAAAACAACACGCGACCGTGCGGATTCTTCCCGGGCCGACGAGCTTTTTAAAAAGCGGTCAATCGACAGTGGGACGTGTGCCCCCGCAAGCGAAGCAACACCATCATCCAACAAACCGACTTCCGTTCCAGCGAAGAATTCTGGTCCGACCATTCGAGCGATCAGAGATTTCAACCAGAGCTACATTCTGATCGAGCAACAAGCGGATATCGTGGGCGTGTATGGTCAGCACTCGGCGATATGGCCCCTTGGTCGCGACATAGACCTCATGCAAGCACCCATCGACATTGCAATGAACCGACTTGTTCCGGCACTGAAAATCATCATAGTGAAGCGCAACAAACTGAGTGCCAGGAATTGCAAGATAAAGTGCAAATTGCTGGGCTGCGGCGATTGGGCCTCCGCAAGCCCCTTCCCATCTTTGCACGTGAGCGCGAATCTCAGGTGGCAAATTTTCAAGATGTGCCGGATTCCACGTATTGGTCGCTAGTCCGCCGCGAGCAAATATTTGGTTAGAAAAGAACAGGAGTGCCACAAGCCCAATGGCAAAAATATGAATCAACCTGATGAACATCATTCGCCCTTCTCCGATTGCGTCGAACTTCAATACATTCCGGAGAAACGTCATCTTGATCATCCCTATCTTCTCGTCGTTCCGTCAGAAATGCCCGGCTTGATGGTTTCCGCCAATCTAATGTCGTACTCTCCACCGGTGACATCCCCATTTTTCAGTTTTGTCATCCCACGCTGGTAGAGAAATATTGCATTTCTCGGATCGACTTTAATCACCACGTCGTAGTCAGCAATGGATTTGTCGAGCAATCCTTTTTTAGAAAGCGCTACGGCACGGTTATAGAACGCGGCGATGTAATCGGGCTTGATTTGAATCACTCGGTCATAATCAGCAATAGCCAGATCAAGATCGCCTTTGCTCATATGCGCCACGCCACGGTTATTGATGGCGGTGTAATAGTCTGACTTTAGATGGATAGCCTGATTGTAGTCCTC
>JAIEPP010000242.1 GCA_019748335.1 Xanthobacteraceae bacterium | reverse complement strand
CCTTGCCGAAGATCGCCGACAGGGTCGGCGTGTTCGAGAAGAAGAAATAGCTGAGGCCGGCGATCGAGATATACAAATGCACCGGGTTGATGCCCTTGCGGAACACACCTGTTTTGACGCCCTCGCCGAGGATGGTGGACACCATGCTGACCAGCGGCGAATGCATCGCTTCCAGCTTGCGCGAGCCGCGCACGTGCCGGGCGCCGCCGCGGTTTTCGTCGTTCAGCAGCACGATGAAATCGGGGTGGGCAGCGAGATGGTCGAAGGAACTCTCGATCAGCTTCTTGATCGCCTGTTCCGGCGGCAGCCCTTCGAGATTGAGCTTGCGCTCCTGGGCGCGAATTTCCTCATAGACCCATTCCAGCACCGCCAGATACAGCGCGTCCTTGTCGCCGAAGTAGTGATAGACCAGCTGCTTGTTGACGCCGGCGCGGGCGGCGATCTCGTCGACCCGGGCGCCGGCGAGGCCGCTGGCCGCGAATTCGCGGCGCGCCGCCGTCAGCAGCTTCGCGCGGGTGGCGGCCGGATCGCGCCGCTGCGGCTTTGCGTCGCCAGATATTGCCTTGGGGGATCGTCTTTTGGGCATTTCCAACCAAACAGTTGACAAGCGGTCGCGTCCTTGTTGCATTGGTAGCGTCACGGATGCGCGACGACAAGGCCGGGTTGCAAACGAGGAGAGTTGCGATGAAGAGTTTGAGAATTGCCGGACTGGCGCTCGCGCTTGTTCTGCCGGCCGTTTCCGCCGATGCCGCCGAGTCCGTCAACCTGATCCTGAACTGGACGCCGACGGCGGATCATTCGCCGTTCTATTACGCCAAGTCGCAGGGCTGGTACGAGAAGGCCGGCATCGATCTCACCATCGAGGTCGGCAAGGGTTCAGGCGTTTCCTCGCTCAAGGTCGGCTCCGGCGGTTCGCCGTTCGGCGTCGCCGATCTCGCGACCATGCTGGTGGCCAAAAGCAAGGGCGCCGACGTGGTGGCGCTGATGAGCATCTACGCCAACACCGGGCAGACCTTCTACTGGCTCAAGAGCTACGGCGTGAACGGGCCGAAGGATTTTCCGGGCCACAAGATCGGCAACCCGCCGGGCGACGCCTCGCGGGTGATGTGGCCGGCCTTCGCCAAGGCCGCCGGCATCGCGCCCGACGCGGTGAATTTCGTCAATGTCGGGCCGACCGCGAAGATCGCAGCGCTGAAGAGCCATACCGTCGATATCATCAGCGACTTCTACAATGAGCATGACCTGAAGGCGATCGAGTTCGGCGCCGACCTCGGCTACGTCAACTGGAAGGACATCGGGCTCAACCCGTACGGCAATTCGCTGATCGTCAACGGGGCGTATCTCGAAAAGAATCCGAAGCTGGTCGAGGACTTCGTGAAGATCACCCAGAAGGCCTATGCGGCCTGCGTCGCCGACGTCGCCCCCTGCCTGAAGGCCTTGCTCGATCAAGCCTCGGGCCTCGACAAGGAAAACCAGGAACGCCAGTGGGAGCGCATCAAGTTCTTGATGACCGACGAATTCACTACCACCAAGGCGCTGGGCTGGATCGACGGCGAGCGGATGAAGAAGGATTACGAGCTGGTGCAGACCTATCTCGGCATAGAAAAGCCGTTTGAAGTCGGAACCGCATTCTCGACCAGGATGCTGGATCCGTCGGTGAAGATGGATGCGAGCAAGGTGAAGAAGTAGGGGGCTGCCCCGTCATTGCGAGCTAAGCGAAGCAATCCATAGCGCGGCATAGCGGATAGCTGGATTGCTTCCGCCTTCGCTCATTGAGCTACGGCGGACAAGTCGTCGCTTCACTCCTCGCAATGACGACCTACTGCGGCGTCATCCCCGACGCCTTCACCACCGCCGTCAGCCGGTCGTGGTCCGCCTTCATCAGCGCGGCCAGTTCGGCGAGCGACATCGGCTTGCCCGGAATGTCGGCGATCGAGAGTTGCTTTTGAACGTCGGGATTGAGCAGCGCCTTGTTGATCCCGTCATTGATTTTTTCGACGATCGCATCCGGCGTCGCCGCCGGCACATAGATGCCGTACCAGGACACATAGGACGCGCCGGGATATCCGGCCTCGGCGATGGTCGGCACGTCGGGCAGATCGGCGACTCGTTGCTCGGTGAAGACGGCGAGCGGCCTGATCTTGCCTTCCTTGATATGCGGCAGCGCCAGCGCCAGCGAGACGATCTCGAAATTCATGATGTCAGTGATCAGGTCGATCAGTGCCGGAGGCTGTCCCCTGTAACCGACATTGGTCAGCTTGATGTCGGCGGCCTGGAACAGCTTTTGCGCGGTGAGATCGAGCGATGAGCCGGTACCGGCATTGCCGAAATTGAGCTGCCCGGGCTTGCTTCGCGCCAGTGCGACGAACTCAGCGAGCGTCTTGACCGGCAGTGAAGGGTTGACCACGGCGACGCTCTGATTCCAGATCGCGAGGCCGACGCATTTGAGGCCTTTCATCGCGTCCCAGCCGGCATCCTTGTACAGGGTCGGGTTGACCAGCGCCGCGGGGCCCGTCACCAGCCAGGTGTAGCCGTCGGGATCGCTGCGCGCGGCGGCGGCGGTGCCGATGTTGCTGTTGCCGCCGGGCCGCGCCTCGACGACGACGGTCTGCTTCCAGTCGCGGCCAACCTGCTCGGCCACGGCGCGCGCGACGATGTCGACGATGCCGCCGGCCGGGTAGGGCACGATGATGTGAATCGCCCGGTTTGGATAGTTGCTCTGTGCCTGGGCCGACCCGCCGAGCGGCGTAAGGCCCAGTGCAAACCCCAACGCAAGTATCGCGACGGATTTAGTCCCCCTCATTTCTTCCCTCCCACTTTTCCGCATCGTTCGAGCGATGCGTGTTGTCCGGTAGGCCCGGTATTAGCCGTTATCGACCAGCGATCGGATGCTGCGCGCGAGGCCGAGGATGCGTGGCCCGCATTCGCGCTCGATCTGCTCGGCGCTGAAGCGAAACGAAGGGATGCCGCAGTTGACGGAGAGACAGTCGCCCGCTGGCGTCCGGTACAGCGGCGCGGCGACGCCAAAGATCTCGCGCCGCCACTCGCCGAGCGAGATCGCAAAGCCGCGCTCCCTGCAGAGTTCGATATCCGGCAGCATCCGCTTCTCGACATAATCGACTTCTTCCGGACGCTCGGCCTTGACCTTGGCAAGGTACGCCGCTTGCTCGTCCGGGGTGAACAGAGACAGTAAGGCGCGGCCCACGGCGGTGGTGGCTAGCGTCCCGGTAAAGCCGACGTCGGGAAGGTGCGCCACCGCATCGGTGGTGCGCACTGTTTCGACATAGATGAAGTCGAGGCCGAACGGCATCGCAATCGAAACGGTCCCGCCGGTGTAGGTCGCGAATTCGCGGATCAGCGGACGCGCCACCTGCCGAACCTTCAGCGCCGACAGTACCGGATAGGCGGCGGCGAGCACGGCTAGTCCGAGTTCAAAGCGGCCCTTGGCGTCACGCTTGAGATAGCCGAGTTGCTCCAGCGTGTAGGACAGCCGCGAAACCGTCGGCCGCGACAGGCCGGTGTGGTGCGCAAGCTCGGCGTTCGACAACGAGCCGCTGCGATTGCGGAACGCGGCCAGCAGGTCGAGCCCATGCGCCAGCGTGGTCGCAAACGACGGGTCTGAGTGGTCTTCCGAAACCTTGGATCGAGCGAGCGGGGCGGTATCTGGGCTGGAAATGTCTGTCATAGCCGAAGGATGATCAGAATTACTCATTTTGTCAATATATCGAAATGAATTTGCAATTCATGTCGATATACGCTTAGTTGGCTCCCAAAAGTGGGGAAACGGCATGGATTTCGAACTTTCCGAGCGATCGGAGGCGTGGCGGGACAAGCTGCAGGCGTTCTTTGACCGCGAAGTGCTGCCGCGGCACCGGTCGTGGCTCGAACACGTCGCCGGCAAGGGTGAAACTGCCCCCTTCATGGGCGAACTGCAGCAAAAGGCGCGCGCCGCCGGCCTGTGGAATCTCGGCCTGCCTGAGCTCGCCGATAACGAGCCCGGCACGCGGCTTTCCAATCTCGAATACGCGCCGCTGGCCGAAATCATGGGCCGGCTGTTCTGGGCGCCGGAAGTCTTCAATTGCCAGGCGCCCGACGTCCCCAACATGATCGCGCTGCAGAATAGCGCCACACCAGAACAGAAGGCGCGCTGGCTGCAGCCGCTGCTGGAAGCCAAAACCCGGTCGGCGTTCGGTATGACCGAACCCGATGTCGCTTCCTCGGATGCGACCAATGTCGCAACGCGCATGGTGCGCGACGGCGACGAATACGTCATCACCGGGCGCAAGTGGTTCATCACGGGCGCCGCGCATCCGCAATGCAGTTTTCTGATCGTGATGGGTGTCACCGATGCGGACGGCGACCGGACGCGCCGCCATTCCTGCATCATCGTTCCCATGGATACGCCGGGCGTCCGGCTGGTGCGGCGGTTGCGCTGGATGGGGTGCGAGGATCACGTCGCGCCGATCGGCGAAATCGCCCTCGACAATGTCCGTGTGCCGGCCGCGAACCTGCTCGGCGCCGAGGGCGAAGGTTTCAAGGTCGCGCAAATCCGCCTCGGCCCGGCGCGGATTCATCATTGCATGCGCTCGATCGGGCTGTGTGAACTGCTGATCGAATTGATGATGGTGCGATCGTCGGAGCGCTCCGCGTTCGGCCGCACCGTGATCGAATACGACACCATCCAGCGCTGGATTGCCGAGGCCCGGGTCGAACTCGAACAGGCGCGCCTGCTCGCTTATCGCTGTGCGTGGCGGCTCGATCAGGCCGGTCACCACGACGCCTGGCGCGACGTCTCGCTGATCAAGGTCGCGGTGCCCGCGATGCTGCAGCGGATCGCGGACCGCGCCATGCAGGTGTTCGGCGCGATGGGCGGCTCCGACGACACGCCGATCCACCAGGCGCTGGCCTGGGGCCGCCTGCTGCGGATCGGCGACGGCCCCGACGAAGTGCATCTGCGGCAGATTTTCCGGATGGAGCGGATGCCAACCTGGTCGATCGCCAACTCGCCATATCTGTCTGCACGTCCGTCCTGAGCGGTGCTAAACGACAGCCATGCATTCTGATTTCTCGAAAGGCGCCTTCGGATGACCGTGACAGACCAGCCTCAGGCCTTGCAGGCCCCCTTGCAGACCCCGGCGATCGACAAGGAGCAGCTGCGTCGGAAATATCTGGAGGAACGCAACAAGCGGCTCCGCCCCGACGGCAACGACCAGTATCTCCGGGTCGCGGGTCACCTCGCGCATTACCTCGACGATCCCTACACGCCGGTCGCAGAGCGCGCGCCGAAAACCGATCATGTCACGTTTGCCTTCATCGGCGGCGGCTTTGCCGGGCTCGCCACCGCGGCGCGGCTTTCCGAGGCCGGCATCAAGGATGTCCGCATCATCGAGAAGGGCGGCGACTTCGGCGGCACCTGGTACTGGAACCGGTATCCCGGCGCACAATGCGATACGGCGTCGATGGTCTACATGCCGCTGCTCGAAG
Source organism: Xanthobacteraceae bacterium (assembly GCA_019748335.1). Lineage (GTDB taxonomy): Bacteria > Pseudomonadota > Alphaproteobacteria > Rhizobiales > Xanthobacteraceae > Bradyrhizobium. The sequence goes on along the minus strand of JAIEPP010000242.1, from coordinate 3,614 downwards.
AAACCGGCCACATGCCTTCGGAGAAATACGCGCACGCACCGGAAATCCTCGCGCACTGCCAGCGCATCGGCAGGCAATTCGGGCTTTATGACAACGCGTTGTTTCACACGATCGTAGAGAGCCTCGAATGGGACGAGGCGAAATCGCGCTGGAACATCCGCACCAATCGCGGCGATGCGTTCACGGCGCAGTTTCTCGGCATGGGCACGGGACCGCTGCATGTGCCGAAACTTCCGGGCATCGCGGGAATCGAATCCTTCAAGGGGCATTCGTTCCACACCAGCCGCTGGGACTACGACTACACCGGCGGCGACCCCAAGGGCGCGCTGATGGAAAAACTGGCCGACAAGCGCGTCGGCATCATCGGCACCGGGGCGACTTCCGTGCAGTGCGTGCCGTATCTCGCGCGCGCCTGCAAGGAGCTCTACGTGTTCCAGCGCACGCCGTCTTCGGTCGACGTCCGCGCTAACGCGCCGATCGATCCCGAATGGTTCTCCGACATCGCGACGCCCGGATGGCAGCAGCGCTGGCTCGAGAACTTTACCGCCAACCAGGCGGGCGGCGGCGCCGAGGAAGACCTAGTGCAGGACGGCTGGACTGATCTGTCGCGGCGTATCCGCGCCAAGATCATGCTGTTGCCGCGCGAGCAGCGGACCGTGCAGAACATGCGCGCTGCGTTTGAGGATTCCGACTTCGAGAAGATGGAGGAAATTCGCAACCGGGTTGATGCGCTGGTGAAAGACCGAGAAACCGCCGGCAAGCTCAAGGCCTGGTATGGCCAGCTCTGCAAGCGGCCGTGCTTCCATGATGCCTATCTCGGGGCATTCAACACGCCGGGGACGCATCTGGTCGATACCGACGGCAAGGGCGTCGAGCGGATCACCGAAAACGGTGTCGTCGTCGCCGGGAAAGAGTACCAGCTCGACTGCATCATCTACGCCTCTGGTTTCGAGGTCGGTACCGAGTATAAAAGGCGATCCGGCTTCGACCTTACCGGCCGCGGCGGCGTCAAGCTGTCGGATTATTGGGCCGAGGGCATGCGCACCAAGCACGGCATTCACGTGCATGGTTTTCCGAATGCCTTCTTCGTGCAGCCGACGCAGGGCGCCAATCTGATCTCCAACGTGCCGCATAACCTGACCGAGGCGGCCCGTACCATTGCGATGATGGTGAAGCACGCCCGGGCAAACGGCTTCAAGGAAATCGAAGTCACCAAGGAAGCCGAGGACAAGTGGATCGAGTTGCTGCTCACCAGCGTCGGCCGGATGATCGGCGGACCCGACTGCACGCCCGGTTACTATAACAATGAGGGGCGCGAGCCCGGTCCGGCGGCGCGGCTCAACGTCGGCCATCCGGCGGGGGCGACGGCCTATTTCAAATACATAAATGACTGGCGCAATTCCGGCCAGTTCGAAGGGCTGCAGTTTCGCTGAAACCGTGCCCGTTCAGATTTTGAGTTCTGTTTTAGCGAGGAGCGCACCAGCATGACCCAGACAGCCGCAACCGAGATGCCAAAGGAAATGCCGAAGGATGCTTCGGCGTCCGTGATCGCACAGCATGCTGCGACACTGAAGGCGCTGCCGTTCTCGGACACCCGCGATTTTGACGACGCGGCGCGCGGCTTTCTCGGGACCATTGAGAACGCAAAAATTGCCTCGCCGCAGGGCAGGGTGGTCTGGAGTCTGGAACCCTATGGCTTCCTGTCAGCGGAGCAGGCGCCGGCCACGGTCGATCCCAGCCTGTGGCGGCAGTCGCGGCTTAACATGCATCACGGCCTGTTCGAGGTGGTGCCCGGCGTCTATCAGATACGCGGGCTCGACATCGCCAACATGACGCTGATCGAGGGCGACAGCGGCGTGATCGTGGTAGATACGCTGACCTCGATCGAGGGCGCGCGGGCGGCGATGGAGCTGTACTTTCAGCATCGCGGCAAGAAGCCGGTCGCGGCCGTCATCTTCACCCATACCCATACCGACCATTGGGGCGGCGCGCGTGGCGTGCTTGATGACGAAACGCTGGCGAGCGGCCGCGTGCCGATCATCGCGCCGAACCTGTTCATGGAGCATGCGGTCTCCGAAAACATCATCGCCGGGCCGGCGATGCTGCGGCGGGCGCAATATCAGTTCGGGCCGTTCCTCGCCAAGGGCGTGCGCGGGCAGGTCGATTGCGGGCTCGGCAAGTCGATGGCGGCAGGTTCGGTGGCGTTATTGCGTCCGACCGACCTGATTATTGCAACCGGTGACAAGCGCACCATCGACGGGCTCGAATTCGAATTCCAGATGGCGCCGAACTCGGAAGCGCCGGCGGAAATGCACTTCTTCATTCCGCGCTACAAGCTTTTGAATCTCGCGGAAAACTGCACGCATAATTTCCACAACCTGCTGCCGTTTCGTGGCGCCGACGTGCGCGACGCGCTGGCCTGGTCGAAATATCTCGGCGAAGCGTTGCAGATGTGGGGCGGCAAGGCGGACGCGATGTGCGGCCAGCACCATTGGCCGGTGTGGGGCCATGAGCGGATCGACACCATGATCCGCCAGCAGCGCGACCTCTACAAGTTCGCGCATGACCAGACACTGCGCCTGATCAACCACGGCCTGACGGCGGCCGAAATCGCCGAAACCATTCGCCTGCCGGCGAGCCTCGACGGCGCCTGGCACGGCCGCGGCTATTACGGGCATATCCGGCACAATGTGAAGGCGATCTACCAGAAATATCTCGGCTGGTACGACGCCAACCCGGTCAATCTCGATCCGCTGCCGCCGGTGGAGTCCGGCAAGAAATATGTCGAGTATATGGGCGGCGCCGATGCCATTCTGGAACGGGCCGCCAGGGATTTTGCCGGGGGCGAATTCCGTTTCGTCGCGCAGGCCGTCAGCCATGTGGTGTTCGCCGATCCCGACAATCAGGCCGCCCGGGCGATGCTGGCGGATACGTTCGAGCAGCTCGGTTACGCCTCCGAAAGTTCGACCTGGCGCAACGCCTATCTGTTCGGCGCGCAGGAATTGCGGCAAGGCATGCCGAAGGCGCCGCCGCGCCCGGCGATGCCGCGCGAAACGCTGGCCGCCTTGCGTACCGAGCAGCTATGGGACGTGCTCGGCGTTCGCCTCAACGGCCCCAAGGCAGAGGGCAAGCGGATCGTGCTGAACTGGAATTTTACCGACACAAATGAGAATTTTGTGCTCAATCTGGAGAACAGTGCGCTGACCTATGCCGCCGGTGCACAGGCGGCCGACGCCGACGCCAGTTTTGCGCTGGCGCGCGGCGTGCTCGACGAGGTCGTCGCCAAGCTGACGACGTTTCCGGAAGCCGTCGGCGCCGGCAAGATCAAGGTCAGCGGCAATCCGATGCGGCTCGGCGAATTGATGATGCTGATGGATGAATTCCCGCGCATGTTCGAGATCGTCGAGCCGAAGCGAACGACGGTGAGTTGAGCCGTCGCTATTCGGCACTGCTCACAAGTTTTATGCGCGGTTCGGAGGCTTCCATCAGGCTCCGATAGGCCGCGAGATAATCCAGCGCCATACGGCGCGCGGTGAACCGTTCTTCGAACCGCTTTCGAATGGCTACGCGGTCGAGGCCCAGCAGCCGATCGGCTACCGCGGCGGCGCTGATCA
>JAIEPP010000287.1 GCA_019748335.1 Xanthobacteraceae bacterium | reverse complement strand
AGAGGGTATTTCAAGGCAAACCAACGGGTTGCTTGGACAGTTCCGGGCGCGAAGTGCTACCAACCGCGCGCGGCCACACCCAATTTCGCGCCAGAATCCCGGACCTGAAACTGACATGGACAGAGTCGATTGCGTCGTCATCGGAGCGGGTGTGATCGGGCTTGCGGTTGCGCGCCGGCTCGCTCTGGCCGGACGTGAAGTGGTGGTGCTGGAAGCAGCCGAGGGCATCGGCACCGTGACCTCCTCGCGCAACAGCGAAGTGATCCACGCCGGCATTTATTATCGCGCCGGCAGCCTGATGGCGCAGATGTGCGTCAGCGGCCGGCACGCGCTGTATCGATACTGCGCCGATCACGGCATCCCCCATCGCAATTGCGGCAAGCTGATCGTCGCCACTACGCCAAAGGAAACCGAGAAGCTGCAGTCGATCCGGGCCCATGCCGAAGCCAATGGCGTCGAAGGCATGGCGTTGCTCTCGGGCGAAGCAGCGCGCGAACTCGAGCCGGCGCTGAACTGCGATGCGGCCCTGCTCTCGCCATCCACCGGGATCATCGACAGCCACGCCTACATGCTGGCGCTGCGCGGCGAAGCGGAAGATCGAGGTGCCGCCTATGCGTTCCATACGCCGTTGTTGCGCGGACGGAGCAACGCAGGTGGCATTGAAATCGAGACCGGTGGCGACGCGCCAACGACGCTGGCCTGCGATCTCCTGGTCAATGCGGCCGGGCTCGGCGCACCCGCGGTGGCGCGCAGCATCGAGGGCATGCCGGTCGAGATGATCCCGCCCGCTTACCTCGCCAAGGGAAACTATTTCAGTTGCAGCGCGCGCGCGCCGTTTTCGCGGCTGATCTATCCGGTGCCGGAGCCCGGCGGGCTCGGCGTGCACCTGACGCTCGACATGGCCGGCCAGGCGCGGTTCGGCCCCGATGTCGAGTGGGTCGAGAGCATCGACTACACCGTGGACCCAGCGCGTGCGGACAAGTTCTATCCCGCGATCCGGCGCTATTGGCCGACACTGCCGGACGGCGCGTTGATGCCGAGCTATTCCGGAATCCGGCCGAAAATCGTGCCGCCCGCGGTCGCCACGCAGGATTTTTTGATCCAGGGACCACGCGACCACGGTGTCACCGGGCTGATCAACCTGTTCGGCATCGAATCGCCGGGATTGACGTCATCACTTGCGATCGCGGACCACGTCGGCACGCTGGCCAATTTGTAGTCGGCCAATCTGTCGTCGATCGACATTTTGAACGAAGATCGCAAGTTGAACGACGATCACGCGTTGAACAACGATCACGCGCAACCCATCGACGGATACGCATGTCGGCGTCCATCCGTCGATGAAGTCGCGTTATCGATACTCTGGGGAAACTGACTAATGGAGGGTTTCGCTGGCGGTATGTCTCAACCGCTCGATCTCGTCCTTGACCATCAACTTGCGGCGCTTCAACTCGACAATTTGCAGGTCGTCTGTGGAAAGGTGCACGAGCGCGTCGTGCAATTCATTTTCGAGGATCTTGTGTTTACGTTCAAGTTCAACAAGATGCGCCTGTAGTGCCATACGAAATCTCCTCGGTGGGTGAAACCTCAGATTCGATCCGGACGAGGGAGTGTACACCTGTCACCGAATCTGTCGATGGGTATCCAGAATCGGGCCTCTCATATTTCTGGATTTATCTGTAACCAATCGTGAGTATGGAACCCGACCAGCTTGCGGAGCGGCGCCGCAGGGACGATATTTAGCTTCAGGTTTCGAAAATCCCTTCACAACCTCATCGTGCTCTGCAGTTAACATACACCATGACCGACGAAGATGAGCGCGAGCTCGAAAACGAACTCGCCCGGCTGCAGCAGGAGCATCGAGATCTCGATGCGGCGATCGACGCGCTGCATCAATCGCCGGCGCCGGACCTGCTTCGGCTGCAGCGGCTGAAGAAGCGCAAGCTGCAATTGCGCGATCGCATCGCCTTCATCGAAGACCAGATCACGCCTGATATTATTGCGTAGCTGTATTTATTCGCTCAGGGCTCAGTCAGTTCGCGCAGCACGGCGGCGAGTTGCCTGGCGTGATAGGGCTTCGGCAAAAACCGTCCGCCTTCCGGCAGATCCTTTTCCCCGACATCCACAAGGCCGGAGGTCGCGACAATCTTGATCGGCGGCCAGCGCCCCCTCACCGCACGGGCGAGCTTCAGCCCATCCATCGAGCCGGGCAACTGGATGTCGGTAAACACCACGGTGATATCGGGGCGCACCTCCAGAATCTGGATGGCATCGTCGGCATTGGCGGCTTCGACGACCTCGAAGCCGCCGGACTTGATCACCTCGGCGGCATCCATCCGTAACAGCAGCTCGTCCTCGACGATCAGCACCACGGGCCTTTGGGCGGCCGAAAAACCCATTCACGCAAACTCCCTGCCATCGGCAATAAGCGGCGAATACCGTTTTCGTTCCGCACCGCGGCCGGACTGCGCCCCGTGGCGGCAGGATCAAAGGCCGCGCCTGACAGGCCGATTGAGGGATGGGAAAAAGCCTCAGGGAAAAGTGGACTTCGGCTCGCTGCTATTGCTTGACTCCTAAAGAACAAAAGAGGAACATATAATTCTGCCGCCAGCCAAGGGAGTTTCGCCATGACCGCCCCGTCGTCCCTGTCCGACAACAGCCGCTACGAGCAGGCCTGCGACCAGGCCATCGCGATGTGCGACGGCAATCTGCGTTCGACGATCAAGGCGCTGATCATGGCGAATGAGTACCTGGAAACCGAGCTGGAGGAATTGCAGGCCGCCATCAACGCCGGCTGCGTGCCCGCAAAATATTCGAGCAGCAACGCGGCGTGAAATTGGAGCGATCAAGATGGCCGATGTCACCTATTACGTCGCGCTGCCATTTCTGGAGGACGATAGCGGCTCGCCGGTCGCGGGCGCGGCGGAAGAATGCCAGAGCCCCACCATCGCGTTGCGGCGCGCCGAGATCCTGTCGCGAACACCCGGCAGCATCGGCGCGGTCGCCTTCAGCCGCACCGGCGATCCGATGATGGGCGAGTTCAGCGACGCGAAATTGCTGCGCAAATTCGGCAGCGTGCCCGATGATTTGAGCGGGCTTTAAACGCCGCCGCTGCGCGTTACATCACGAAGCTTCATGCCGCCGCTGTGCCTTGCGCACATACATGGCGCTGTCGGCCGCTTCCAGCGCGCGGCCGGCTTCGGAATGGGTGTCGAGGATCGCGACCCCGGCCGACGCGCCGGCATGGACGGTGCGGCCACGGAACACAAATGTCAGCCGGTCGATCATCTCCTCCAGCGCCGCGGCCTTGGCTTTGGCATCGGTCTCGCTGAGATGCCACAACAGCAGCGCGAACTCGTCGCCGCCAAGCCGGCCGATCACGTCGGACGAGCGCACCTGCCCCAAAAGCGTGCTGACGATCGCCTTGAGCACCTGGTCACCGGCGGCATGACCGAAAGCGTCGTTGATCGGCTTCAGGCGATCGACGTCGAGCACGATCAGGGCGGCACCGGCATGATAGCGTTTGATGTAGGCAATCGAGCGCCGGAGCTCGCGCTCAAAACCGCGCCGGTTCGGAATATCCAGCAGGAAGTCGGTATCGGCCGAGGCCTGAAGTTCCTCGATTCGCGCCTCGGCCTTCACCAGTTGCGCCTTGAGCCGACGAATCGTCGATTTCGGGTCAACCGGAGCGGCAGGTGGCCGTGAAGCGGGCGCGGCCTTGCGCCGCGGCGCCGCTTTTTGCCCGGCGGTCGCGCTTTTGGGGCGTTTTGGGCCCTTCGAGGCGGTCGCCCTGGCTTTCTTCGTCATGGCCTTTTCCTTGGCCTTTCCCTGGCCTTCCCTGTGCAGGCTCGCTTATGAAGGCTTGCCGGGATTCACCAAGACAGGATAGTCCATTGCTGACCCCTTGCCACGCCTTGGATGACGCCCCGGCCGCCCCTATAATCCGGCCTATGTTTCTGGATTCCCGAACAGAATTGACGATATGACCGCACCCGTCGCCATCATTATGGGAAGCCAGTCGGACTGGGAAACCATGCGCCATGCCGCCGAAACGCTTGTCGCCCTCGGGGTCGACTGCGACAAGCGCATCGTCTCGGCGCACCGGACCCCGGACCGGCTTTTCGCTTTCGCCAAAGGCGCCAAGGCCGAAGGCTTCAAGATCATCATCGCCGGCGCCGGCGGTGCGGCGCATCTGCCGGGCATGGCGGCGGCGCTGACCGAACTTCCGGTGTTCGGCGTTCCCGTCGAATCCAAGGCGTTGTCGGGCGTCGATTCGCTCTACTCGATCGTGCAGATGCCGGCCGGCGTTCCCGTCGGCACGCTGGCGATCGGCAAGGCCGGCGCGATCAACGCAGCCCTGCTCGCCGCCTCCGTGCTGGCACTGAACGACCCGGCGCTGGCGACGCGATTGGCCGCCTGGCGCCAGCAGCAGACCGACGCCGTCGAAGAGCGCCCGGAGGGCTCGGCGTGACGGCTTCCTTTTCCGTGAAGCTGAAGCCGGGCGACACCATCGGAATTCTCGGCGGCGGACAACTGGGGCGGATGCTGGCGATGGCCGCGGCGCGCCTCGGGCTCAAGTGCCAGGTGTTTTCGCCGGATCCGGATTCTCCGGCCTTTGACGTGGTGGCGAACGCCACCTGCGCGGAATATGCCGACGTCGAGGCGCTGGAACTGTTCGCCAACGACGTCGACGTCATCACCTATGAATTCGAGAACGTGCCGGCCGCCACCGCGATGGTGCTGGCCGCGCGCCGGCCGGTGCTGCCGGCGCAGAAGATCCTCGAGACCACGCAGGACCGGCTGATCGAAAAGGATTTCGTCAAGCGGCTCGGCATCGGCACCGCCGACTATGCCGACGTCTCCTCCGTGGAAACACTGCGTGCGGCGATAACGCGCATCGGCCTTCCCGCCGTGATCAAGACCCGCCGCTTCGGCTATGACGGCAAGGGTCAGGCCATCATCCGCGCCGGCGACGATCCCGCAACGATCTGGGAAGAGCTCGGCACCAAATCCGCGATCCTCGAGGCCTTCATTCCGTTCGAGCGCGAAATCTCCGTCATCGCCGCGCGCTCGGCCGACGGCCAGGTCGAGTGTTACGACGTCACCGAAAACGAGCATCGTGATCACATCCTGAAAATCTCGCGCGCGCCGGCCGGCATATCCGATGCGCTGGCGGCACAGGCGCGCGATATCGCCGGCCAGATCGCCAACGCGCTGGATTACATCGGCGTACTCGCGGTCGAGATGTTCGTGGTCGCCGGAACAAGCGGCCCGACGGTGCTGGTCAACGAGATCGCGCCGCGGGTGCATAATTCCGGACACTGGACGCTGGACGGAGCCTCGATCTCGCAGTTCGAGCAGCACATCAGGGCGATTGCCGGCTGGCCGCTCGGCAAGCCGGTCCGCCATGGCGCGGTGACCATGACCAACCTGATCGGCGACGATATCCTCAGCTACGAGCAATGGCTGACGGTTCCCGGCGCCACCGTGCACCTCTACGGCAAGGGCCCGCCCCGGCCGGGCCGCAAGATGGGCCACGTCACCGAAGTGGCCCCGCCTTCCCGCAAATAGCCGCTACCCTTTTTGCGTGCCCGCCACCGTGCCGGCCGGCTCCCCGCTGAGCCAGCGATAGATGACGCCGCCCAGCACGCCGCCGATCAGCGGCGCGATCCAGAACAGCCAGAGCTGCGCCAGCGCCCATCCGCCGACGAACAGCGCAGGTCCGGTGCTGCGCGCCGGATTCACCGAGGTGTTGGTGACGGGAATGCTGACAAGATGGATCATGACCAGCGCCAGGCCGATCGCCAGCGGCGCAAAGCCGGCCGGCGCGCTGCCGTGGGTGGCGCCCATGATGATGAAGAGGAACATCATGGTCATCACCACTTCGGTAATGAAGCAGGCCACCAAGCTGTATTGGCCGGGCGAATGCGCGTCATAGCCGTTGGAGGCAAAGCCCTTGCCGACGTCGAAGCCGGCGGCACCGCTCGCAATCACATAGAGCAGTGCGGCAGCGACGATCGCGCCGACGACCTGCGCTATCACATAGGGCAGGATCTGATTGGCGGGAAAGCGGCCGCCTGCCGCGAGGCCGACCGTCACGGCAGGATTGAGGTGGCAGCCCGACACATGGCCGATCGCATAGGCCATCGTCACGACGCTGAGGCCGAACGCGAGCGACACGCCGACCAGGCCGATGCCGACCTGGGGAAAGCCGGCAGCGATCACCGCGCTGCCGCACCCGGCAAAGGTGAGCCAGAATGTCCCGATCAACTCGGCAGTATATTTTTTTAAATTCATGTCGCGCCTCCCTGTTCTGTTTTCGCGTCGTAAACGCGGGAAATAGCCCTATTGGGGCCGCAGCGCTTCCCAAATCAGGGCTCCACCGGCAGAATTTGGCCGGATTTAGTGGCTTTTCTTGGCTTTCGATGGTCCGGAATCGCCGTCTCAGGTGGACATTCCCGGTTTTGTCTGGTACATCGCCGCGCTCAGGGTTAAGGACTAGGCGTTTCGCCAGCCCTTTGCTTTACCAGAATTCTTATCCGATCAATCGAAAGAGGATGCCGCGTGCAGGTTCTCGTCCGCGATAACAATGTCGACCAAGCCCTCAAGGCGCTGAAGAAGAAGATGCAGCGCGAGGGTATTTTCCGCGAGATGAAGCTCCGCGGCCATTACGAAAAGCCGTCCGAAAAGAAGGCCCGTGAAAAGGCCGAAGCCGTGCGCCGCGCGCGCAAGCTGGCCCGCAAGAAGCTGCAGCGCGAAGGCCTGCTGCCGATGAAGCCGAAGCCGGTGTTCGGCGCCGGTCCCGGTGGCGAGCGCGGTGCTGCTGGCGCTGGCGGCGGCCGTGGTGGTCCTGGCGCTGGTCCGCGTGGACCGCGCTGAGTCGCTCCAACCGATTTGAGAATTCGATAACGCGGGCCTTGGGTCCGCGTTATTTTTTTGCGCCGCCGATGTTGCACGTGTTCCGCGCGCGCGACCTGCGCTAACCATTGCTGCATGCTCGCTGATGCAATTTGCGCGGCGGCGAGCTACCAATAGCGGATTAGTCGCGAGCATTTTTAGTCATGGCCAATCCGGCGCACACGCCCTCGTCAGGAGTTTTGCGTTCCCGGCGCCCGGCGCCGGTACCCGGCATTTTGTTTGCAATGCTATGTGCGCTGCCGCTCGGCGGCTGTTCGTTCGATCTGGGCTCGTGGGGACCGGACAAGGAAAAGCAGCCGGCCCAGGCCGAGCAGAAGCCATCAGACAATATCAGCGCCCGCAGCGTCACCGACGCCCAGGGCTACGCGACGCGCGGCCAGGTTCTCGCCAAATCCGGCAGCAACGAACAGGCACTCGCCGAATTCGAACGCGCGCTGGCGCTCGATCCCTATAATGTGCGGGCACTCTACGGGCGCGGCCTGATCCGCCAGGCCGAGAAGGAACACCAGCAGGCGATCGAGGATTTCACCGCCGCCAACGGCCTGTCGCCGCAGAAGGTCGAGCCGCTGCTCGCCCGCGCCAACAGCTACTTCGCGCTCGACAAGGCCAAGGAAGCGGTCTCCGATCTCGATGAGGCCGTGCAGGCCGATCCGAACAGCGCACAGGCCTGGTCGGCCCGCGCCGCCGCCTATGAGCGGCTCGGCGACAAGACCAACGCATCCGCATCCTATGGCCGCGCGCTGGCGCTGCGTCCCAAGGACGAAGCCGCGCGAAGCGGCCTCGCGCGCACCGGCGGCTAGCCGTAGCGTTTTCAAGCGAAGTGGACGCCGATTAGCGTCAAGAAAACGCGTCAAAACATAAGAGGTTTATTTCGGCAGGACGGCGTGGAACAGCGATTTCGCCGTCGACAGCACATCCTCGGCAGCAGCCTGGGTGCGCTCGCGCACGGACGGCTCCGGTACCTCGGCGCGCAGGTCGAGCGGGCGCGAGACCGGGATTTCGGCCGGCGGGGTCGGCCGGCTCGGATCAGCGGCGCCGGCATTGGCCGCGTAGGGCGGCCGCGGCTGCGACGAACCCTGGCCATAGGCATCCGACGGCGGCGCCGAGACCATGATCGGCGGCGGCAGCGGCCGTACGGCAGGTGCGGCGGCCGCAGGTGCGGTCACGACATGGGGCGCGTCCACAGTGCGTGAAACCTCCTGCACGCGCGCGGTCTCGCCATTGCCGCGCAGACGTTCGATCGCGGCGCGCGCCAGATCGTTAGCGTCGCGGCGCTCTTCCGACGACGGCGCAACCGCAGCCTCGACCGCCGGAGCCGGCGGCTGCGCGACAACAACCGGGCCGGCGGCGGACGGCACAGCCTGAATCGGCGACGGCAGCACGACCCTTACCTTTTCCTTCTCACGCGGCGCAGCGGCGTGACGGCGCGGATCGGCGGGAATGCTGGCGGTTTCGACCGGCGCGTCGGCGGACTTCACGTCAGCTTTCGCGTCTGCTTTGTCTTGAGACTTGTCTTGCGATTTCTCGATCACCGTCGGCCGTTCGGCGGCGGTTTTCTCCATCAGGCTCTTCTCGGAGACGCCCTTGGCCTTCACGCCCGCGGCCGGGAGGTTGCCGACATCGGCGGTCGCGGCCGGCTTGGCGTTGGTTTCAGCCTTGGGATCGGCAGCCGATACGGCGGCCGCCACAGGGGCGTCGGCACCCGGCTTGGTCGCGATGTAATGGTTGACGATGTAGGCCCCGATGATCGTGGCCGCCACCGAGGGCAGGATGTCCAAGGCAAATTTCTTTAGGTAATTCAGCATTCCAGCCACTCCGCGCACGGCATTGATGCGGGAACTTCTAGGCATATTCAGGGATCAACTGCGACGGATCGGTGGCAATTGCGGTTCCGGAGCAACGTTTGGTGTCGCACCTGCTGCGGCAGGCGTGAAAAGCCGGCCATCCTTTCCGGGATGTTAACGCCGGAAAGCCCTCCCCGGCAGGCCCCCAAGTCAGGGCTTCAGCTCGACCTCCAGGAACACGATCTCGGTCGCGGTCTCGTTCAGCACGTCGTGCTCGACCCCTGCCTTGCGGAAATAGGACTTCCCAACCCCGAGATGCGCCTTGGACCGCGTGCCATCCGGCGCCACGAGGGTCATCTCGCCCGCAGTCACCGGCACGAGCACGTAGTCCATGC
>JAIEPP010000001.1 GCA_019748335.1 Xanthobacteraceae bacterium | reverse complement strand
GCGATTTCGAAGCGCTACCAGTTACCGGAGATGCTGGCGCGGGTTTTGGCCGGCCGCGATGTCGGGATCGACGAGGTCGAGGATTTTCTCGATCCGACCATCCGCAAGCTGATGCCCGATCCCTACACCATCACGCAGATGGAGACGGCGGCCAGGCGCATCGCGGACGCGGCCGCGCGCGGCGAAAAGGTCGCGATTTTTGGGGACTACGACGTCGACGGCGCGACTTCGGCGGCGCTGTTGGCCTGGCACCTGCGCCATTGCGGGCTCGATCCCTTGATCCACATTCCCGACCGCATTTTTGAGGGTTATGGGCCCAATGTCGAAGCGGTGCGCGGGCTCAACGCCAAGGGCGCCACGCTGCTGGTTACGGTGGATTGCGGTACCACCAGCCTCGAGCCGCTGGCGGAAGCGCGCAAGCTCGGAATGTCCGTCGTCGTCATCGACCATCACCAGACCGGGGACGAACTCCCCGAGGTCGATGCGCTGGTCAATCCGAACCGGGCCGACGATCTCTCCGGCCTCGGCTATCTCGCCGCCGTCGGCCTGGTGCTGATCACGCTGGTGGCGGTCAATCGCGAATTGCGCGCCCGCGGCTTCTGGAACGCGGAGCGGCCGGAGCCGGATCTCTTGGGCATGCTGCACCATGTGGCGCTCGGCACCGTCGCCGACGTCGCGCCCCTGACCGGGCTCAACCGTGCCTTCGTCGCCAAGGGGCTGATCGCGATGCGCCGCCGCGACCATGTCGGGCATACCGCGCTGATGGACGTGTCGCGGCTGAACGGCCCGCCCGAGGCCTGGCATCTCGGCTTCATGCTGGGGCCGCGCATCAATGCCGGCGGGCGCATCGGCCGCGCCGATCTCGGCGTGCGGCTGCTGCTGGAAGGCGATGTTTCCGAGGCAGCGCGGATCGCCGCCGAACTCGATCGCCTCAACAGCGAACGCCGCGTCATCGAGCAGGCGGCGGAGGCCCAGGCCGAAGCGGAGGCGCTGGCCTCGCTCGGGCTCGAAGACAAGGGTTCGGTGATCGTCACCGCCGCCGAAGGCTGGCATCCCGGCGTCGTTGGCCTGGTCGCGTCGCGGCTGAAGGAGAAATTCGCGCGACCGGCCTTTGCCATTGCGCTGGAGCCGGGCGGCATCGGCACCGGTTCGGGTCGCTCGATTTCCGGCGTCGATCTCGGCAAAGCGGTGCGGCAGGCGGTGAAGGAAAAACTGCTGATGAAAGGCGGCGGCCACGCCATGGCCGCGGGCGTCACGCTGCGCAAGGAGAAGCTGGCGGAGTTTCGCGCCTTCATGGAAAGCGCGCTGGCCGCCGATGTCGCCAGCTCCCGCCATGAGAACGAGCTGTTGATCGACGGCGCGGTCAGCGGGCGCGGGGTGACCACCGAATTCGCAGCAATCCTGAACCGCGCCGGGCCGTTCGGTGCCGGCAATCCGGAGCCGGTGATCGCGCTGCCGTCGCATCAGCTGATCTATGCCGATGAAGTCGGACAGGCGCATCTGCGCCTGCGGTTCAAGTCCGGCGACGGCGCCATCGTCAATGGCATCGCGTTCCGTTCGATCGGACAAAAACTCGGCAACGCGCTGACGCAAAACCGCGGCCAGCCCCTGCATGTCGCGGGATCGCTCGCGGTCGATCGCTACCAGGGAACGGAGCGGGTGCAACTGCGCGTGCTCGATGTCGCGGTGCCGGACCAGGGCCCGGCGCTGATCAGGTAGAAAATTCGGACAAGACCAACAACAAGCAAAAACGGGAGTTGAAATGACAGGGCAGGTTCGAGGCAAGGTCGCATTGGTGACGGGCGGCGCATCCGGCATTGGTGCTGCGGTATCGGAATTGCTGGCGCGCGAGGGCGCGTCGGTGGCGGTGACCGATGTCGACGATCTGAACGGGCCTGAAGTGGTGGCGCGGATCAGGAAGGCCGGCGGCGAGGCCAGCTTCCTGCATCAGGACGTCACCAGCGAGGCGCAGTGGATCGACGTCGTCGCCGAGGTCGTGAAGCGCTATGGCCGGCTCGACGTACTGGTCTCCAATGCCGGTATCGGCATTTCGGTGCCGTCGATCACGCTGATGTCGCTGGAGGACTGGCGGCGGCAGACCGCGATCAATCTCGACGGCGTGTTCCTGTCGGTGAAGCACTGCCTGCCGGCGATGCGCAAGACCGGCGGCGGTTCCGTCATCATGATGTCGTCGCTGGCCGGCCTGCGCGGCGCGGCCGGGCTGTCCGGCTATTGCGCCACCAAGGGCGGCGTCCGGCTGTTCGCCAAGGCGATCGCGATGGAATGCGCGATGTTCGGCGACGGCATTCGCGTCAACTCGGTCCATCCAGGCATCATCGACACCCCGATCTGGGGAAAGATCCCGACCGAGGCCTCGGGCGCCGGACAGAACGCGCCGATCGATCCCGAGGAGCGCGCCAGGATGGCAACGCCGCTCGGCCGCGCCGGCGAAGCGATCGAAATCGCGCAGGGCGTGTTGTATCTGGCGTCGGACGCCTCGCGCTACGTGACGGGAACGGAGCTCGTCATCGACGGCGGCATGAACGCCGGCGGCATTGCTCGGCGAGCGTGACACGTCATTGCGAGGAGCCAACGGGTCGCGCGAATGCGCGCCCGATGACAGGCTCCGCGACGAAGCAATCCATACTTCAGCTTGCGGAGAGATGGATTGCTTCGTTCGCTTGCACAAGCGCTTCGCGCTTGTTGCAGGCAATGACGGTGAGAGGGAATCAATTTCCCTGCCGCAACCGCGCCAGCACCTTCAGCCCGCCGTACCCGTCGGCGGGCAGCAGTCCCATCTTGGCCTGGTAGTCCTTCACAGCCTTCATGGTGTCGTTGCCGACGCGGCCGTCGGTGCCGCCGGTGTCGAAGCCGGCTTTGGTCAATCGCGTCTGCACCTCCTGCACTTCGGCCAGCGTCAGCGCGCGCTCGGAGCCGGGGAAGGGCTGGATGAAGGGTGGTGCGCCCAGGATGCGGTCGCCGAGATGGCAGATCGCCAGCGCATAGTTCATCGACGGGTTGTAGCTCTTCACCGCGTAGAAATTCGGTCCCAGCAGGAACGTCGGCCCGCCCGCGACCGGCACCCACATCTGGGCCGATGCATTCGGTTGCGCGAACGGCTGGCCGTCGGCGCGGGTGACGCCGGCACTGGCCCATGCCGCATAGGTGCGGCTGCCGCTTGAGGCCGCACCGGGCGAGCGCACTTCATAGCCCCAATGTTCGCCGCGATGATATTTGCCGCGGTTGACCAGGAAGCGCGCGCTGGAGCCGAGCGCGTCGTCGGGCTTGCCGAACGGCGAAACGCGGCCGTCATTGTCGTAGTCCATGCCGACGTTAAGCCAGACCTCAGGCATCCACTGGGTATGTCCCATCGCGCCGGCCCAGGAGCCGCGCATCTGCTCCGGCGTGCCCCAGCCGCGGTCGACGATCTTCAATGCGTTGATCAATTCGGTTTCCCAATAAGCGCGGCGGCGCGGCTCGTTCCAGGCCAGCGCCACCAGCGAGGGAAACACTGGCGTCATGTGGTTCTGCTGCACCAGCGGATCGCCATAGGCGGACTCGACGCCCCACAGCGCCAGCAGGGTGCCGCGCTCGACGCCGAAATCCTGTTCGATCCGCGCGAACAGGGCCTCGTTCTTCTTCAGCGCCTCGCGGCCGTTGATGATGCGCCAGTCAGAGACGCGGCGATTGATGTATTGCCAGACCTGTTCGTGAAACTCCGGCTGCTTCTGCATCTGCTTGAACACGGACATATCAGGCTCGATCCGGCCCATCACCCGGTTCCAGGTCGGTTCCGAAATGCCCTTGGCAAGCGCACGCGCCTTAAAGCCGTCGCGCCAGGCATCGAAGCCGGGTGGGGCGGCGGCGAATGCGGCGTAAGGCGCGGCGAGCAGGGCGGTTGCGCCGAGGCCACGTTGCAGGATGGCGCGGCGGGAAAAGCGAGGCGAAGAATCAGGCTGTTTCATGCGGCCAGTCTAGCGGCGCGGCCGGTCTGCGCCAAAAGCCAAGACGCCGCGGGAACCGGCAATATCGCTGCAATCGGTCACAATTCCCGCGCGATTCTAGCGAGCCAGCGCCGGATCGTCGCCTGCGCCTGGGTCGAGAGCCCGGCCACCAGCCGCCGCTCGATCGTAAGGGCGTGACGCCGGCACTTGTCGAGCAGTGCCGCGCCGCGCTTCGTGACGGTCCATTGCAGCACCCGGCCATGAACCGGATGCGGGGTCTTGCGGATGGCGCCGTCGCGCTCGAGATTGCGGATGATGACGCCGACGGTCTGCGGCGTCAGCAACGCCACGCGCGCCAGATCCGCGCCGGAGAGGCCGGGATAGGCCTTGAGCATGGTCAGCACCACGAATTGCGGCGTGGTGATGCCGAGGTCGGCGAGCGACCGCTCCATCGTCAGCCGCGCGGCGGCCTGGGCCTGCCGCAGCAGATAAGCGAGATAGCCGTGTTCGCCGCGTTTGCCTTCGCCGGGCGGGGGAGGGCGGCGCTTCGTGGTCTTCGACGAAGTTGCGATCTTGCGGACCATATCAGTGCTCTTATAATAAATCAGAACACTGATAGCACTGGGAAAATATGATGTCACACGCGCGCAAGGAATACCGGGATTTCATGACGCTGGCGCCCGAAGCCTATGAGGCCGTGCTGGCGTTGGGCAAGATCGCGGCTGCGGCCGGCATCGACAAGCAACTGCTCGAACTGATCAAGCTGCGCGCCTCGCAGATCAACGGCTGTGCCTTCTGCGTGCAGTACCACATCCTGCAGGGCGAGAGCCTCGGCGTGCCCGCTGACAAGCTCAATCTGGTGGTGGTGTGGCGCGAAGCGCCGCAGTTTTCCACGCGCGAGCGCGCGGCGCTGGCCTGGACGGAGGCGTTGACCTTGCTTGCCGACGGCGTCAGCGATGATGTCTATGCGCAAGCAACGGCCGAATTCTCCGAGAAGGAACTGGCTTACCTGACGTCCGCCGTCGCCTCGATCAATGTCTGGAACAGGTACGGCGCCGCGTTTCGCTGGACCCCGCCGGCACGGCAGAAGGCGGTCGGTGCCGCCGCTTCCTAGAACCGTGGACTAGTTCTCGCCGCCCTCGTTCGGGTCGGGATGGATGACGTCCTCGGGCAGGGCGTGCGCCACGGCCGCGGGGCCCGGAAGCTCGATGCCGTTCTCGTGGCCGCGGCCACGGATCAGGCGCTCGTAGGCCGAGATCAGCGTGGTGTAGGGGCTGACCCAGATCCAGCCGTCGCGCGTGAATACCTGCACGTCGAAATGCAGGTGCAACGAGGTGCCGTTGGGACGATCGAGATAGTTGGAGACGACGCCGATCTTTTCGCCTTCGGTGACGGCGCGTCCGTTGAGAACGCCGTCGGCATCCATGGCCGACGGATTCATGTGCATGTAGCGGAAGCGGATGTGCTCGTTGCGGGTGTTGATCTGCAGCGTCGCGGCCTGCTGTTTCAGCGATCGGATCAACACGCCGTCGCGGACGGCGACCACACCCTGTTGCTTCGGATCGCAATTTGGCGGGCCATCGGGTTGCGTCTGGCATGATCCGGGGCGGATGTCCTCGCCCTGGTGTCCGAACCCGCTGGCGCATTGTCCGACGTTGAAACTGCGGGCCTCGCAGAAATTGTCCCGCCACTGGTAACCGCTGACAGGTTGGTCCGATTTGGCGCGCATTGCGAAGGATTGCGAGCGGACGAAAGCCGGCGCCTTTTCGACCGGAAACCGGATCTGGGAATAGGCGGTCCAGTCGACGTGGCCGCCTTGCTTGCGCGAACCGCTGCTGGCGATGATGTCGCCGCTCGGACGATAGCTGAAGTCCGGCGAAAACGTCGTCGGCCGCTCGGCGAGGTCGGACGAAATGTCCCGTCGCGCTCGCGCGGGCTTGCCGCCGGCAATGCGTAGCGCTTTGAGGAAACGCTCCGCCACCGGATAGGCTTCGCGGCAGGCCAGCCGCCGCGGCCGGGGCGTCGAATCGAGGCACTGGATCGACACCACATAGGGCACGCCGAAGCGCGTGAAGGCGTAACGGACATAGCCTTCGCGGATGAAGCGGCGCATGTCGGGGAATTGCGCCGCCAATGCCTTGACCGGTTCGCCCTTGCCGCCTTGCGGATCGGCCAGATCGTACGTCAGAATCGAACCGGTGATTTGTACCTCGACGGGCCTTGCGAACGTCCGCGATGGCATCCCGTCACCCGCATTCGGCTCGAGCGAAAACTGCGCGTCGTAGCCGGCGGGGCCGGCGTAGAAAAGATCGGCGGGGCGGAAGTCGGCCTGATAGCGCGACACCGAGAGCGTCTCCGGCGCGCCGCCCGCGCGGGCCTGGAGATAGTTTGCGGTATCGAACGGCAGCAGCACCGGCACCGGGCTGCGACCGATCCCGGCGAACACCGGCGAGGTGATCGCGTTCAGTTGCACCAGTGCCGGCGTCGAACGCGGATCCCAGGCCGGCACCCGCCGCTGGCCGGAGAACGTGAAGGCGGAGGCGATCGCCGGCTGGGTGTTGATCTCGGTGCGGAGCTGATCGAGCACCGCGCGCCATTCGACCCGCACCGCCGAGATGGAAGGGGTCCGGAACTCGTCGGCGGAAGCCGTGGCCGCGCCGACTGGGAGCAAACAGAGGGCTGCCAGCCAACGTGTCAGCAAGCGGACAGCCTTGTTACTCACTGCATCGCCCCCCGGCGCGTGCCCCGTTGCAACTGCGTGGGCTCAGTCCTTGGCACGCTCGACGTAGGAGCCGTCCTCGGTCATGACCACGATCCGTGTTCCCGTTCCGATATGCGGCGGCACGTTGGTACGAACACCGTTGGAGAGAATAGCAGGTTTGTAGGAGGAAGAGGCGGTCTGGCCCTTGGTGACCGGCTCGGTTTCCACGACTTCCAGCGTGGCCCGCTGCGGCAGCGTGATGGCGACGGGATTGAGATCGTGCAGCGAGAGCTTCACGGTCATGTTTTCCTGCAGGTACGGCGCGGCCGAGCCGACGATTTCCTTGGAAACCTGGACCTGATCGTAGTTCTCGTTGTTCATGAAGTGGAAGCCGTCGGCGTCTTCGTAAAGATAGTTGAAGTTGTGATCCTCGACGGTGGCCTTCTCGACCTGGTCGGTGGTCTTGTAGCGGCCCGAAATCTTCACGCCATCGCCGATTCGGCGCATTTCGATCTGGCTGACAGGGGTTCCCTTGCCGGGGTGAATGTTTTCGGCGGTCAGCACGACATGGAGCCTGCCGTCCTGCTCGATGATGTTGCCCTTGCGGATAGAGCTGGCGATGACTTTCAAAGCGATTTTCCCGAATTTCTGGCCTCAGACCAAAGGCGGACATGGTGTCCGTGGGGCCAAGGAGGCGGTTTCGGGCTGCAACATACTGATTTTCGCCCTCGATGCCAGCGTTTTACCGGCTTTATGAGCCGCCCGGATCGGGTCGGAAACGGCCCGATTTGACGTCGCTTACTTCGGCTTCGGGGCGGGGTAATTGATCGTCTCGGCGTTCTTCTTGGCCAAATCAGCGGGAATTGAGAACGTGTCGGTTTTGGTATCGAACACGCATTGCCAGTCCTCGACCCAGGGTAGCGGCTTGTCTTCACCCTGCGCGTCGAACGACAGGCTGAGCACGAGGTAGCGGCTGTCGGGCCAGTGCTTGCCCATCGACGCGTAATTGTCGTCCACCCCGTGCACCAGATGGACCTGCGGGTGATCGATCGAGTCGCGATCCCCAGATTTCCGGTGGATCTGGCGGGAAATCGGCTGGCTGTAGAAATAGTCCCAGGCCATGTCGCCGAGCGGCTTCGGCGTCGCCTCGGAAAACCGGGACCCGTTGCGCCGGTACAGGAACAGCGTGTGCGTGCCTGAGCCGAGCTTCTGCATGCGCACCACCCACTGGCTGTTGGGGCTGAAGCGAAATCCGGCGGGATAGCGCGCATCATCGGTGTATTGGTCGCGGTTCAGCAGCGAGCCGCGTTCATGCTTGGCGTCGAAGGCCCAGTACTCGTAAACGCGGTCGTATTCGCCCTTGTCCTTCCAGTATTGTTCGATGATGACCTGGCCGTCGGGGGAGGTGAACGTGTCATCCGCTTCCGTGAGCCGCGTCATTTCTTTGCCGGGCATATCCGCGCAGGCAGTCGCTATGGAGGCGAAACCCAACAGCAGGACCAATCCCGTTCTTAGTAACCAGCTCGCAGCCATGACCGTATCCTGTTGCCAAATTCGGTGATTGGACTAGCGAGGGGTCCCCTAGGTTCAGCACGTCGTCGAATTCAGGCGGACGAATGGACAAGGCGCGCGCGTTTCGACAAGAAGGCGGGGCATCGGATGGTAGCGTACGGGTTTGCGCTCACTGCCACCTTGGTGCGAAGAAAGTTGAATAATATCAATGATATGTAGCGATACTCTGAACAGATTGATAGGCCGCCTGCAGCGACCTGTGAAGGGGGCGCTCTGATGGCTCCGACCGACCAGCCGTCGCCCTGGTGGTCGGCGTCGCGGCACGCCGATCGAAAGCCGTTCCTGCAGGCGAGGGCCGCGATATCAAGGGCCGTGCGCGCCTGGTTTGACGATCAGGGCTTTGCCGAGGTCGAGACATCAATCCTTCAGGTTTCGCCGGGCAACGAGACGCATTTGCATGCGCCGCGCACCGAGCTGATTCAAAGTGACGGTTCGCGCGCGCCGCGCTATTTGCGAACCTCGCCGGAATTTGCCGCCAAGAAATTGCTCGCGGCCGGCGAGACCAGAATATTCGAGTTCGCCCGGGTCTTCCGCGACCGCGAGCGCGGCGATCTGCATCTGCCCGAGTTCACCATGCTCGAATGGTACCGCGCCAATGCAGGCTATGATGCCATCATGGCCGATACGATTGTCGTCATTGCGCAGGCGGCGCAGGCCACCGGCATCGGCAAGTTTTCGTTTCGCGGCCGAAGCGCCGATCCCTTCGCCGAGCCGGAATTGCTGACGGTGGCGGCGGCGTTCGAGCAATTTGCCGGGATCGATCTCCTGGCAACCATTGCCGACGGGGAAGGCGATCGTGCAGCCCTTGCGGCCGCCGCCGGCGCGCGGGTGCGAATTGCCGGCGACGACACCTGGTCGGATATCTTTAG
>JAIEPP010000363.1 GCA_019748335.1 Xanthobacteraceae bacterium | reverse complement strand
TGATTCCTGAACCGTTGCAGCCGCACCAGTACCGCGACCTGCTGCGGCACGGCATCGGTCTCACCGATCTGGTGAAAACGCATTTCGGGATGGACAATCAGATTCCGTTATCGAGGCTGGACGACCCGCGCGCCCGCTTGAGCGCTTCGATCGTCACGTTTCGTCCCGCGTTTCTAGCGTTCACCAGCAAGACGGCGGGACAAAAATTCTTCGGCGGCAAACGTGATTACGGTGAACAGACTGAGCGGATCGGCGAGACCAGGGCCTGGATTTTGCCGTCGACCTCGGGCGCTGCCAATGGCAGCTGGCGGCCGGAGATCTGGCACCGGTTTGCGGATGAGGTGAGGAGCAGCTCCTAGCCGTCATTGCCGGGCTTGACCCGGCAATCCATCATCAAAAAGATTATTGCGAAGAAAATGGATGCGCGGGTCAAGCCCGCGCATGACGAGTTGAGTTAAACGCGACAACTTTGCTTCACGTCGCGTAGTCAGGCTCTTTGCGATCGAGCATCCGCTTCAAGGCATCGAAATGCCGCTGCGCCGGGGTCGGGCCCTTGTAGAGATGATCGTCGCGGTAATCGCGCTGGGTCTTTTCGACCACGGGGGCCGGAAGCTGCTTCAGCTTCTGCCCGGTCCACATCGCATAGATCTGCACCTGGGCGGCGCGCTCGACGTAATAGAGCATGTCGTAGGCGTCGGCGACGGTGGAACCGACCGTCGAGATGCCGTGATTGGCCATGAACAGCACCCGCTTGTCGCCGATGACGCCGGCCAGCCGCGCGCCTTCGGCGGGGTCGAGCGCAGGCCCGGTGTATTCGTCGTCATAGGCAATGGCGCCGGAGAGACCGACCTCGGTCTGGCCGATCTCCTTGATGCGGGGGTCCTCGAGCCGGGTCAGCGCGCTGGCATAGGGCATGTGGGTGTGAAACACCGCCTTGGCCTGCGGCAGCGCCTTGTGGATCGGCGCGTGGATACAATAGCAGGAGCGCTCGACCTCGCCCTCACCGCGCTTGACCTCGCCGTCGTCGATGCCGACTTCCATGAAGCAGGACGCCGTGACCTCGGACCAATGCGTGCCGAACGGAATCTGGTAGTAGCGGTCGGTGCGGCCCGGCACCGTGAAGGTCAGATGGTTGAAGATGCCTTCGGAAAAACCCTGGTTGAAGGCCAGCCGGTGGGCGGCGGCGAGATCGACCCGTGCCTGCCATTCTTCGGCGCTAGAGTTATCGAGCGGCTTCGGCGAAACCCTGTCGTGCATAGGAATCCTCCTGCTGAGCTAGCGATGTGGCCAGCCTCTCTGCGGAGGCCTGGACGGCTTAGCGACAGTGTAACGCCAATTTGGCGCCGCGGCGGCCGAAATTGCCGGGGACCACCCATCCCGTTTTGCGGCCCCCGCGGCCGCTGCCGTGCCGGTGCAGCGCAACCCCCCGTCATCTTTCCGGATTAGGGTTCCCTCGAATCGGATACTGCAGGGCTTTCATCAGGCATAAGGGAGGGTCGCCATGGATCGTCGAAACGTATTGAAGGCGCTGGCAGGACTGGTGGCTTGTCCGGTCTGCACGACGTCAGGCTTTGCCGCGGAAGGCGCCCACTGGAGTTACGAGGGCGCGGCGGGCCCCGCCAAATGGGGCGACCTCGATGCCGCCAACAAGGTCTGCTCGATCGGCTCGCAGCAATCGCCGATCGATATCGGCCCCACCGTCAGATCCCAGATGCCGGCGCTGAAGCTGGCCTGGAGCAAGACGGCCGACACCATCGTCAACAACGGCCACACCATTCAGCTCAATTTCGCCGAGGGCAGCACGCTGAAGCTCGGCGACACCAGCTACAAGCTGCTGCAGGTTCACTTCCACCGGCCGAGCGAACATCTGATCGGCGGCAAGAATTTTCCGATGGAAGCGCATTTCGTCCATCGCGCCGACTCCGGCGCACTTGCCGTGGTCGGCGTACTGCTGGCGGAAGGAAAGGCAAATCCCGCCTTCGGCAAGATCGTCGCCACCATGCCGGCCAAGGAAGGCCCGGCGGTCAAGGCCGACAGTACCATCAACCCGAACGCCCTGTTGCCGGCCAAACGGAGCTACTACCGCTACGAAGGCTCGCTGACGACGCCGCCTTGTTCGGAAGTGGTCGACTGGCTGCTGCTCACCACGCCGATGCAGGTTGCGGCCAGCGACGTCGCTGGTTTTGCAAAACTCTATCCGATGAACGCCCGTCCGGCGCAGAAGGACAACCGCCGCTTCGTGCTGGTGGCGGGATGAGAGCGTAACTTACGCGCTGCGCGCCAATGCGCCGTCGATCATCGCGACCGCGTTTGCCACGCCGTAGACCGCGACGAACGAGCCGAAGCGCGGGCCTTTTTCCTGGCCGAGCAGCACCTGGTAGAGCATGTTGAACCAGTCGAGCGAGACGCCCGGCCGGCCGTCCTTGCCCTTCTTGACCTGATCGAGGAACGGTTCGCGGCGGCCGATTTCGTAGACCACGTTCTGGATGTCTTCCGCGCTCGATCCCGCCGGCATGTTCGACAGCGCATCGCGCAGATCCTGCAACGCGGCGCGTTCGCCATCGGTCGGTTCGCGGAACTGCTTGGTCGGTGCCACGAAATCGCGGTAGTAGTTGATGGCGTAGCCGACCATGGCATCCAGTTTCGGATGCGTCTGCGGCGTCACGCCGGGACGATAGCGGCCGATGAAACCCCACAGCGTCTCGGCATTCTCCGCGTTCGACGACGACACCAGCGTCAGCAACAGCTGGAAAGTGACGGGCATGTCGGCCTTCGGCGGCTGGCCGGCATGGATATGCCAGACCGGATTGGCCAGCTGCTGCTTGGCGTCCTGCCGCGAAAACCCGTCGAGGAACTGCTGGTAGTCGTCGACGTTGCGCGGGATGACGTCGAAATACAGCCGCTTCGCCGCCTTCGGCTCGCGGTACATGAACAGCGACAGCGATTCCGGCGACGCATAGCGCAGCCATTCGTCGATGGTGAGCCCGTTGCCCTTCGACTTGGAAATCTTCTGGCCCTTGTCGTCGAGGAACAGCTCGTAATTAAAACCTTCCGGCGGCGTGCCGCCGAGCGCCGCGCAGATCTTGCCGGACAGCTTTACGGAGTCGATCAGGTCCTTGCCGGCCATTTCATAGTCGACGCCGAGCGCGAACCAGCGCATCGCCCAGTCCGGCTTCCATTGCAGCTTGCAGCGACCGCCGGTGACGGGAACGGTGACGCTCTCCTTGGTATCGGTATCTTCATAGGAGATGGTGCCGGCCTTGGCGTCGTGCGCCGTGACCGGGACATACAGCACCATGCCGGTGCGCGGACAAATCGGGAGGAACGGCGAATAGCTCGCCGCGCGCTCCTCGCGCAGCGACGGCAACATGATCTTCATCACCGAATCGAGCCGCTCCAGCATGCGCAGCAACGCAGCGTCGAACCGGCCCGAGGTGTAGTATTCGGTCGAGCTGGCGAATTCGTAGTCGAAGCCGAACGTATCGAGGAAGGTGCGCAGCCGCGCATTGTTGTGCGCGCCAAAGCTGTCATGGGTGCCGAACGGATCGGGCACCTTCGTCAGCGGCATGCCGAGATGCTTCTCCAGCAGCTCCTTGTTCGGCACGTTGTCCGGGACCTTGCGCAGGCCGTCCATATCGTCAGAGAACGCCAGCAGCCTGGTCTTGATCTTGTCCTCGGTGAGAACGCGAAAGGCGTGGCGCACCATGGTGGTGCGCGCGACCTCGCCGAAGGTGCCGATATGCGGCAGCCCGGACGGACCGTAGCCGGTCTCGAACAGCACCTCGTCCTTTGGGCTTTTCTTCAGCCGCGCCACGATCGCTTTCGCCTGCTCGAACGGCCAGGCGTTGGATTGTTCGGCGAGCGCCCGCAAATCGTTCGGGCTGGCGGCAAGGTCGATCGTGGACATCAGGGGTGGCTTTCTACGGGTGGTAAGTCGTCAGTTATAGCCGTCATTGCGAGCGAAGCGAAGCAATCCATGCAGCGGCAAAGTAAGTCTGGATTGCTTCGCTGCGCTCGCAATGACGCGTAAGCGTCAAAACGGGCTGATGGAAAAATAGCGCAGCCACAGATCGGTGAAGCGGCCTTTTTCCCAGATCCGGAACAGCGCCCAGTTCAGCGACTGCCGCAGCAGGTCGTTGCCCTTGCGGACGCCGATGCCGATGCCTTCGCCGAAATAGCGGCTCTCGACGAAGGGTCCGCCCGAGAACGCGCAGCATTCGCCGGAATCGGTGCCGTTGATCCAGAACGCCAGCGCGATCGCGTCGCCGAAGATGAAATCGACCTCGCTCCGCCGCAGCGCCAGCCGTAGCGCGTCGTCATTGGCGTAGGACTTGATCTCGGCGTCGGTGAACATCGCCTTCAGATAGGCCTCGTGCGATGTGCCGGCGATGACGCCGATCTTCTTGCCCTCGAGATATTCGGGGCGGATTTCCGACATCACGGCGTCGCGCCGCGACGCGAAGCGCGCCGGTGCGCGGTAATAAGGATCGGTGAAATCGAGCCGGGCGCGCAATTGCGGCGTCACCGCCAGCGAGGCGATAATGGCGTCGCCGCGGTTCGAGGTGATGGCATCGACCAGCGTCTCGAACCGGCGCATCTGGATGGTGCAGGTGACCTTGATCTCGTCGCACAGCGAGCGCGCCAGATCGACATTGAAGCCGGCCGGATTGCCGTCAGGACCGGTGAAGTTGAACGGCGGATAGTCGGTCTCGGTCAGGAACCGGATCACGGTGAGGCGCGACAGGTCCGGCCGGTCCGGGCGCCGCCGCGGGTCCCAGAAGCCGGGCACCGCCTGCGGGGCAGCTTCCACCGCCGGCCGGGCCGGGGTTTGGGCCTGCACCGGTCCGCAAGCCAGAACCGCCGCCACCAGCGCAGGCGCGACCAGCCACCCGGCGAAAAGCGCGCGGACGGAACGGAGCGGGGGCAACAGGGCGGTCAGGTCTGGCATTGCCGGAAAATACAAAGGAAATTGTCAGGGGATTTGATGGCCTTATAGACCATCCGGCCTGCGATGCGAGGGCCGTTTTGCGGCATTTGCGCCCCCTGAAGCGCTCAGAGATACCGCTTCAGGTCGGTCGCGGCTTCCTCGGGCGTCCGTTTCAGGTTGAACGGCGAGACGAAATGGCCGTCGCGGTCCATCAGATAGATCAGCGCGGTGTGGTCCATGGTGTAGTCGCCGTCCTTGAGCGGGACCTTTTTGGAATAGACCCGGTAGGCGGACAGCACCTTCGCCACGTCTTGCGGATCGCCGGTCAGGCCCTGCAAATGCGGGTCGAAGCTCGACAGGTAGTCCTTCATCGCGGCAGCCGTATCCCGTTCCGGATCGACCGAGACGAAATAGGCGTTCACCCGATCGGCGTCCTTGCCCATCGCCTTCAGCACTTCGGAAATCTCGAACAGCGAGGTCGGGCAGACATCGGGGCAATGAGTGAAACCGAAGAAGATCAGCGTCGGCTTGCCCTTCAGGTTGGTGTCGGTGACGACCTGGCCTAACTGGTTGGTCAGTTGAAACGGTCCCCCGATCGCGGCCGGTGCCGTGACGGTGCGCAGGCCGCCGAGCGCCCACAGCATGATGATGAGGCCAACCGCGAGGCTGCCGGCAAAGGCCGCAAAAATCACCAGCGGGCGGGTGGTCCGGTCCATCAGAAGATTCCTTTTTGCCGGATCAGAAGCAGGCCGAGATGCCGGCGGCGATCATCTCGAAAAACACCGCGGTGCCGTAATGGAACCACAATGCCAGCGCGCCCAGCAGGGCCAGCACGCCGAGGCCGGCTGCGCCCCAGACGATGGCCGAGGCCACCCTGCCTTGCGGCCGGGTTGCCACCACTCGCCCGTCGTGGGTGGAGATCGGCTGAACCATTGACTTGAGATAGGGCCAGTTCTCCGGGCAGGCAAGCGCCATGGCTGCCCAGACGATCACGTCATGCGGAGGGGGATCACCGGAGCACGATCAGTGGCATCATCCTTCGGGACGCGGCAAAGATGCCGCTCCTCCGGATGAGGTCTACCACCGTCCTCATGGTGAGGAGCGCGGCGAAGCCGGGCGTCTCGAACCATGATTAGGGGCAGGTCGTCCAGCTCAGCGCGAAGAGGACGTAGCCGCAGCGGCGGCCGGCTTGGAGGCGGGCATCGGCACCGAGGCCTGGGCGTCCAGGTAGCAGGGTTTGTAGAGCGCCTGCAGTTGCTTGCCCCGGAGGAAGATCATCCGCGGGGTCAGGCCGCCGCGCGCCGAAATCCACTTCTTCACTGCCTGCGGATACATCGAATACAGCATGTGGGTGGCTTCGGTATTGGTCACCGCGCGGCCGTTTTCGCCGAAATCCCAGGCGGCATGGAACCCGAGGTTCGCATGCGAGGTGACGCAGATCTTGTCGGGGGAAATCGCGCCGAGAACGATGGTGCAGGCCGAGGCACACAGGCCGTCGATAATGACCGTCTCACCCGAGGTGCGCAGGCCCTGGTATTTGTCGACATAGGTGCCGATCCGGCCGCCGCGATCGTCGGCGATCCGAACCACCGCGTGGCTCGCTCCAACCCCTGCCAGCAGCAGCACCGCTGCGAGCAACCCCGTCAACAGCTTCATGTCCCAGCCCCAGTCGAAAATGTCGAAACCGAATCTGACTGTCTTGGTGATGCAAGACTGACGACAAGGTCTTTCGAGATCGTGATTTTGTCTAGGAGGTGGAGGCCGTTCAAAAGCAATTCAAATCAAGTGTTGCTGGCGCGCTGCACCGGATGCCCAGAAAAATCCCAAACTGGAACAATTGAGAGCTCCGACGGTGTCCGCGCCGCCACAGGCAAGCGCCATTTGCCGTTGACCGCGCCCGATGACGCGGTCTTGAATCAAAAGTAAACGGGGGGAGGACGCGATGGCTGAGGACGCAGACGTGATCGTGGTCGGCGGCGGACTGGCGGGGCTGGTCGCGGCCACCGAGGTCGCCGACGCCGGCAAGCGCGTCATTTTGCTGGACCAGGAAGGCGAGCAAAGCCTTGGCGGACAAGCGTTCTGGTCGTTCGGCGGGCTGTTTCTGGTTGATAGCCCCGAACAGCGCCGGCTCGGCATCAAGGATTCCCACGACCTGGCGCTGCAGGACTGGATGGGCACCGCGGGCTTCGACCGCGACGAGGACCTGTGGCCGAAGAAATGGGCGGAGGCCTATGTCGCCTTCGCCGCCGGCGAGAAGCGCGACTGGCTGCGCGCGATGGGCCACCGCATCTTCCCCGTGGTCGGCTGGGCCGAACGCGGCGGCTATGACGCGATGGGCCACGGCAATTCGGTGCCGCGTTTTCACGTCACCTGGGGCACCGGACCGGGGATCGTCGAGCCGTTCGAGCGCCGCGCGCGCGAGGCCAACAAAAGCGGCAGACTGATTTTCAAGTTCCGCCACCGCGTCGATGCGC
Source organism: Xanthobacteraceae bacterium (assembly GCA_019748335.1). Lineage (GTDB taxonomy): Bacteria > Pseudomonadota > Alphaproteobacteria > Rhizobiales > Xanthobacteraceae > Bradyrhizobium. The sequence goes on along the minus strand of JAIEPP010000363.1, from coordinate 1,647 downwards.
TGATCATGACCAACGGCACGGTCGAGGGTGTCAGCGGCGCGATCCTCGAACCGGATCAGGTCGAGCGCGGCCAGAGTTCGTCGCGCAAGGTCGTCGGCGATTTCACATTGCGCGCGCAGGCGGTGGTGGTCGCGTCCGGCGGCATCGGCGGTAACCACGATCTGGTCCGGCAGAACTGGCCCAAGCGCCTCGGCACGCCGCCGAAATTCATGATCTCGGGTGTACCGGAACACGTCGACGGCCGCATGATCGGCATCACCGAAGCCGCCGGTGCGCGGCTGATCAACCGCGACCGGATGTGGCATTACGTCGAGGGCATCCGCAACTGGTCGCCGATCTGGCCGCGCCACGGCATCCGCATCCTGCCCGGCCCGTCCTCGATGTGGTTCGACGCCACGGGCAAGCGCCTGCCCGCGCCGCTGTTTCCCGGCTCCGATACGCTCGGCCAGCTCGAATATATCATGAGCACCGGCCACGATTATTCCTGGTTCATCCTGACCCAGAGCATCATCAAGAAGGAATTCGCGCTCTCCGGCTCCGAACAGAATCCCGACCTCACCGGCAAAAGCTGGCGGATGACCCTCAAGCGCGCCACCAACAAGGGCGCGCCCGCGCCGGTGGAAGCGTTCAAGCAGAAAGGCGCCGACTTCATCGTCCGCGACAATCTCGCCGATCTCGTCAGTGCGATGAACGCACTCTCCGGTGACAACCTCTTGCAGCTCGATCATATCAAGGCACAGATCGAGGCGCGCGACCGCGAGATGGCCAATCCCTACGTCAAGGACGCGCAGGTGATGAACATCCACAATGCGCGGCGCTATATCGGCGACAGGCTGATCCGGACCGCAAAACCGCACAAAATTCTCGATCCCGAACAGGGACCGCTGATCGCGGTCAAACTCAACATCCTGACCCGCAAGACGCTGGGCGGCTTCGAGACCGACCTGGACTCGCGCGTGTTCGGCCAGAACGGCGAGATCATCAGCGGGCTCTATGCAGCCGGCGAAGCCGCCGGCTTCGGTGGCGGCGGCGTGCACGGCTACCGTTCGCTGGAAGGCACGTTTCTCGGCGGCTGCCTGTTTTCCGGGAGGAATGCCGGGCGCGCAGCGGCGAAGGCGGCGTCTTGACGCCGGGATCAGTGCAATAACGCGGTGGCGCGGGGCGCATCGGCGCGCTAAGTAACCGGCCTCACACATCAGGAGAGCAGTATGACCATCCAGCGTTTCGAAGTCGGACCTCGCATGAGCCAGGTCGTGGTTCACGGCAACACCGTCTATCTCGCGGGCGTCGTCGCCGGCAAGGCAGCCGGCAAGAGCGTGACCGAGCAGACGCAGGATATCCTCAGCATCATCGACGGCCATCTCGCCAAGGCCGGCACCGACAAGACCAAGCTGCTGTCGGCGACGATCTACATCACCGACATGAAGACCTTTCCCGAAATGAACGCGGCGTGGGACGGCTGGGTTTCCGCCGGCAACACCCCGGCCCGCGCTACCGTCGAAGCCAAGCTCGCCGCCCCGCAGTACAATGTCGAGATCATGGTGATCGCGGCGAAGTAATTTTCGCCGATTCCCGCCGTCATTGCGAGCAGCGAAGCGGGCGAAGCAATCCAGTCTTGGATGTCGAAAGATGGGTTGCTTCGCGACG
>JAIEPP010000599.1 GCA_019748335.1 Xanthobacteraceae bacterium | reverse complement strand
GCATCATCGCGATCGACACCAATCCGGCCAAGCTGCAGTTGGCCACCAAACTTGGCGCCACCGACATCGTCGATCCCGCCAATGGCGACGTGGTGCAGCAGGTGCGCGAACTGACCAAGGGCGGCGTGCAGCACTCGTTCGAGGTGCTGGGCCGCAAGGATACCGCGGAACAGTCGTTCGCGATGCTGGCGGCGGGCGGCACCGCGACCATCGTCGGCATGATCCCGTTCGGCCAGAAGATCGAGCTGCACGGCTTTGATTTCCTCAGGGAGCGCCGGATTCAGGGCTCGTCGATGGGCTCCAACCATTTCCGCGTCGACATGCCCCGCCTCATCGAGTTCTACCTGCGCGGCAAGCTGCATCTGGAAGACTGGATTTCGGCCAAGCTGAAGCTGAGCGAGATCAACGAAGGCTTTGCCAACATGAAGGCCGGCAAGACGCTGCGCAGCGTGATCATGTTTGATGCGTAAGTGATTCCGGCAAGATCAGCCTTTGAACTCGTCATGCCCGGGCTTGTCCCGGGCATCCACGTTCTTCAGGTCTGCAAAGAGAAAGCAAGACGTGGATGGCCGGGTCGAGCCCGGCCATGACGTCGTTGAGAGACCGAAGTCCTTACCGCGACACGTGCGCCGACACCGCCAACCACTTGCCGCTCTGCTTTGCCCAGCAATCGGTATAACGCCCGTTGGCCTGCGTGCCGTCCGCCGTCGTATAGCTGGTTGCGCCATGGATAATGGCGAAGTCTCCCATGATACGAATCTTCACGTCGTGCTCGATCAGATTCCGGATCGTCACCGGAACCGCCGTCTGCTTCAGGAAGCCGGCGCGGTCGACCAATGACTTGTCGGGATTGGAACAGTAGAACTCCGGCGCCAGGATTTCATCGAAGCGCTTGACGTCGCAATTCTGTACCGAGGCGACATAATCGCGGTTGAGGACGGTGAGTTGGTCGAGGTCATCGGTCATCGTTTTCTCCCGGTCGTTCATTTTCTCCGTCATTGCGAGGAGCGAAGCGACGAAGCAATCCATTCTTTCTTCAAGTGTCGAGATGGATTGCTTCGCGGAGCCCGTCATCGGGCGGGTATTCGCCCGACCCGTTGGCTCGCAATGGCGGTTTGAATTAATCATCAAACAGCTTCGGCGGCACGAACCCGCCGAATTCGCGCTCGATCAGTTCCGCCAGCTTCAGCGGCGTGCGGTCTTCCAGCCAGGGGCCGACGATCTGGACGCCGACCGGCAGACCGTCCGGTGCGAAGCCGGTCGGGATCGCCGTGGACGGCAGGCCGGGCAAAGTGGCGATGCCGGGCCACGAGAGTTGATCCGGATAGACGTAATCCTTGCCGTCGATGCTGATGCGGCGTTTTTCCTGGTCGTCGGAATGATCGTGCGGATAGGCCTGCGTCGGCATGATCGGGCAGATCACGGCGTCATAGGTCTTGAACAGCTCGCGCCACTCCGCCCGCAAGCGCGTACGTCCGCCGTCGGCCATCAGCCAGTCGCGATGGCTGAGCGCGATGCCGCGCAGACGCTCGGCGCCAAGGCTGCTGTCGCTGGCCGGCAGCGCCGCCGCGGCGGCCTGCGCACCGGCATAGACTTCCGGCGTGAACGATGCCGCGAGGAACGACATCAGCATCCGCATATAGAGCCGTGTCGAGGCGGCGAAGTCGGGCAATAATGGGCTGCTGCGGTCGATCTTGACGCCGGCTTTGGTGAGACCTGTCGCCAGTCTGTCGAGGGTGCCGCGTACCGCCGCGTTGGTCGGCATGACCGGATCGGTATCGATCAGCAGCACGCGAAAATTCTTCAGCTCGGAATGGCGGGCTCCCGGCAGCTCCAGCCGGTAGGCCTTGCCGGCGTCGAGTGGGTCGGGCCCCGCCATCGCATCCAGCAGCAGCGAGAGGTCGGCCGCGCCGCGCGCCATCGGCCCGATCACGCTGAGGTCGCGGTTGGACGGCAGCGGCGGCAACGGCGGCGGGGTGTGGCCGCGCATGGCGACGAGGTCGAAGGTCGGCTTGTGGGCGTAGACGCCGCAGTGAAATGCCGGCACGCGCAGCGAACCGCCGATGTCGGAGCCGATCGACAGCGGGCCGTAACCGGCGGCCAGTGCCGCCGACGATCCGCCGGACGAGCCGCCCGGCGTGCGGCCGAGATCGAACGGGTTGTTGGTGGTGCCGTAAATCGCGTTGTAGCTCTGCCAGTCGCCGAGCCCGAGCGGAACGTTGGTCTTGCCGAGAATGACGCCGCCGGCGTCCTTGACGCGCGTGATCGGCAGCGCGTCTTCCGTGGGCGTGAAATCCTTTTGCGCCGGATTGCCCCAGGTCGTGGGCAGGCCGGCGACATTGTAGGATTCCTTCACCGTCATGGGGATGCCGAGCAGCGGCTTCTTCACCCCGCGCGCCAGTTCCGCGTCGGCAGCACGCGCAGCGGCAAGGCCGCGCTCGAAATCGCGCACGCAAATCGCGTTGATTTTGCCGTCGTGGCGCTCGATGCGGCCAATCGCGTCCTGCGCCAGTTCGACCGCGCTGACTTTTTTGGCGGCGAGCGCTGCCGAAGTTTCAACGGCGGTCTTGAAGCTCCATTCCGATTTGGCCAAAGCGTGCTCCCGATTTTTTTGAACGCGGCGGATGATGCTCAGTTTGAACCGGTGCTGCAAGAGCAATGGCTGTACAGCCGGGAGCCGGGTATACGCGCTACCCCTATTGGCGAAAGCATCGTGTAAGGGTTAGTCTCCCGATCAACAAAAAATGAAAATGGCGGGAGGTGTCATGAGGCTGACCTGGTTGGTAGGCGTCGCGTTTGCGATCGCCATCGGCGGCGCGACAGTGGCCAATGCGGCGGAGATCAGGCTCGCCGAGCAATTCTCGATGGGCTACCTGCAGTTCAACGTCATGAAGCGGGACAGACTGATCGAGAAATATGCCACCCAGCGCGGCCTGAAGGATTTCAAGGTGTCCTGGCAGCGCTTCAACGGGCCGGTGGCGATGAATGAGGCGCTGCTGTCGAACTCCACCGACATCGTCAGCGGCGGCGTTCCGGGCCTGATCACGCTGTGGGACAAGACCCAGGGTACCTCGTTCGAGGTCAAGGGCATCTGCGCGCTGAGCTCGCAGCCGTTTTTGCTCAACACCGCCAATCCTGACATCAAGTCGATCAAGGATTTCGGCGAGCGCGACCGTATCGGCGTGCCCTCCATCAAGGTGTCGGTGCAGGCCGTGGTGTTGCAGATGGCGGCGGCCGCCGCTTTCGGCGAGGAGAACTACGCCAAGCTCGACCCGCTGACGGTGTCGATGTCACCGCCGGATGCGACCATCGCGATGCTGAGCGGGGCAGGCGGGGTCAATTCGGCCTTCAGCGTCCCGCCGTTCCAGTTCCAGCAATTGGAGCAGAAGAACATCCACACGGTGTTGTCGTCGTTCGACGTGCTCGGTCCGCACTCGTTCACGGTGGCCTGGACTTCCGCGCGGTTTCGCAAGGACAATCCCGAGCTCTACGCCGCCTTTCTCGACGCCGTAAAGGAGGCAACCGCGATCATTGCCGCCGACCCCAAAGGCACCGCGCAAAGCTGGATCGCCGATACCGGCTCCAAGCTGCCGGTGGAGACGGTGACCAAGGTGGTGACAGGCCCGAATGTCGAATGGACCATGACGCCGTCGGCGACGATGAAGTTCGCCAAATTCATGCGCAAGGTCGGCACCACCAAGCACGAGCCGGCGTCGTGGAAGGATATGTTCTTTCCGGAAATCGCTGCCCTCAACGGAAGCTAAAAATCCTCTAGGCCGCCCCGATCAGAATGCCGACCGCGAGCACGATGGCGCCGCCGAGCACGATCTGGAATGCCGCCTGCAGGAACGGCGTATCCATGTAGCGCGAGCGGATGAAGGCGATGGCCCACAATTCGAAGAACACCACGACGCCGGCAATCGCAGTCGCGATCCAGAATGCATTGGCCCAGGAATCCGGCACCAGATACGGCATGGTGTGGCCGAGGCCGCCGAGCGCGGTCATCACGCCGCTGGCCGCACCGCGCAGCCACGGCGAACCGCGCCCGGTCAGCGAGCCGTCATCGGACAAGGCTTCGGCAAATCCCATGCTGATGCCGGCGCCGATCGAGGCGGCAAGGCCGACCAGAAACGTCTGCCAGTTCTGATGGGTGGCAAAGGCAGCCGCAAATAGCGGCGCCAGCGTCGACACCGAGCCGTCCATCAATCCGGCGAGGCCCGGCTGGACATATTGCAGCACGAAGGCGCGGCGCCGTGTCTTGTCTTCTTCCGCACGCACGTCCGGGCTGAGAATCTGGTCGGTGAGTCTGACCGCGAGCTGCTCGTGGCCCTTCTCCTCTTCGGCAAGATCGCCCAGCAACCGGCGGACGCCGACGTCCTCGGCCTGCTCGGCGGCCTTGATGTAGAAGCGCTCGGCCTGCAGTTCCATCGTCTCCACCTCCTTGCGGATGGTGTCGAGCGGCAGGTTTTTGGTCAGCCAGATCGGGCGCCGCTTCAGGAAGCCGCGGACGTCCTCGCGACGAATCGGCGGCAGATGCGCGCCGAAACGTTGTTCGTAGAGTTCGAGCAGCCGGTGCCGATGGCCGCGCTCCTCCTCGGCCATCTCCTCGAATATCTTGGCCGAGTCCGGATAGCGCTCGGCGAGGTCTTCGGCAAAGCTCATGTAAATGCGGCTGTCTTCCTCCTCGGAGGAAATCGCCACGGCCAGCACTTCACGCTCGGTCAGGTCGGCGAAATTCTTCACAGACGGGTCCCATTTCGATTTAGAATTATTCTAAATCGTTATAGAGGCCCCGGTTTCCCCGGTCAAATCCCGGCGCCCTTCGCCTGTTGCAGGAACTGCAACAGCAACCGGCTGACTTCCGCAGGCTGCTCCTGCTGCACCCAATGGCCGGCGCCGTCGACGAGATGGCGGCCGATCATGTTGGTGCAGGCCTTCGCCTGCATCGTCTCGTAGACGCCGGGGCGCTGATAGGTGCCCCAGTCCTGCTTGCCGGAGATGAAAGCCGAGGGCACGTCGATGGTCCGCCCCGACCAGGTCTGCAGTTCGGCCACGAACGCGCCCGAGGTGCCGCAGCGATACCACTGAAGGCCGCCCTGGAAGCCGGTGCGGGCATATTCGGCGCTGTAATAAGCGAGTTCGCGATCGGGCAGCCACTGGTTGGCGGCGATCTCGGCTGGCGTCGGCATTTCCTCGGCAACGGTGGCCGCCATGTTCTTGGCCAGATCCATCACGTAATAGGTCGGCAGCTTTGCCAGTTCGCCTGCCGACCATGATGTGAGCGGATAGGGCACGTTGGCTTTCCAGTCCGCGCTCTTTTGGTGGTAGTAGCCGCGCAGGAAATCATGCACGCCTTGCGGCGCGTGCTGCATGTCGGCATTGGCCGGGCGCGTCGAATAGTACCACTGGTAATGCTTGCGCGGCCGCGGCAGCGCCGCCAGCTCGCGATGCACGGGATCGTCCGTCGCTGGTTTGGCCGGCCCGTCGGCGGTGTTGAACGGCAGCGGCGGTGTGCCGCCGAACGGCGCGCTCATCAGCACCACCGAGCGAAACACGTCGGGCCGGATCAGCGCACACCAGGCTGCGACCGACGAGCCGAAATCATGGCCGAACACGGCGTCGACATGCTTATAACCAAACGCCGACACCAATCCGAGCGCATCGCGCACGAGGTTGGTGAGGCGGAACGGGTTGAGGTCGCCGTCGTAGTCGGCACTCCATCCGGTGGTGCGGCCATAGCCGCGCTGGTCCGGCGCGATCACGTGATAGCCGGCGGCGGCCAGCGCGGGCATCACCTTTCGCCACGAGTAGGCGAGTTCCGGAAAGCCGTGCAGCAGCAACAGGCATGGCCGGTTCGGCGTGTCGAAGCCGGCCTCAAGCACATGCATGCGCAGGCCGTTGATCCCGTCGACATAGCGCGAGCGGATGGTGGAGGGGAGCGGGACTTCGGGGAGATCAGTCATGGCGTTAGTTTCCTCGTCATGGCCGGATTTATTCCGGCCATCCACGTCTTCTTATTCGCCCAACTGTAAAGACGTGGATGCCCAGGACAAGCCCGGGCGACGATGATCATCGCTGTCCTCCCAGGGGCGATGAACCTTCACCTCTCCAGTACCGTCTAACCATGGCAACGCCATCTGAAGGATGCATTCCACATGCGTGGGCTAGATACCGCCAATTTTTACCGCCTGTTTTCGCGTGTCGGAATCGCGATCGCGGCGGCATGTCTTCTCCTTGCCAGCGTCGTGCATGCGGCGGAGAACAATCTGGTCCAGGACATGCCACGCGGCTATCTCGGCGAATTCCACTGGGACGGCGACAGCACCGTGCAAAACGTCGTCATCACCCTCGACTCCGTGCGGACGCTGAACGGCCGCGCTGCCGAAGCGTTCGGGTGCGGCTACTATGAGGTCGGCCGCCAGGTGACGAAGATCAAGGTTCGCATGCTGGTCCGCCTGTCGGACCTGCAGGTGGAGATTTTCGAGCTGGCGCCCGAAGGCAACAGCGCGTTCGAGACCAGCGGCAGCCATCGCGGTAAGCTGTCGAAAGACCTGCAGCAGATCGAAGCACAGTGGGTGACGACCGCGAGCGGACAGAAGGGCCAATTGCACTTGCGGGCAGCATCGTCTCTGACCTGCGCGCCGGCGGCGTCGACGTAGTCTTTCTATCCCTCTTCCCACAAGGAGAGGGATAGTGTCACGCCTTCGCCGCGGCCTTTGGCCAATACCGGTCGCGCAGATGCCGCTTCACCAGCTTGCCGGTCGGCGTGCGCGGCAGTTCGGCCTCGAAGTCGATACTCCTAGGGCATTTGATCGGCGACAGGTGCTTGCGGCAGAACACCATCAGTTCGGCCTCGAGCTCCTTGCCGGCCCTGGCCATGTCGTGCGGCTGCACCACGGCCTTGACCTCCTCGCCCATCTCCTCGTTCGGGACGCCGAACACGGCGACGTCGGCGACGCCGGGATGGGTGATCAGCACGTCCTCGGTTTCCTGCGGGTAGATATTCACGCCGCCTGAAATGATCATGTAGGATTTGCGGTCGGTGAGGTAGAGATAGCCTTCGTCGTCGAGATAGCCGACGTCGCCGAGCGTCGACCAGCCCTTGGCGTTATAGGCGCGCTTCGTCTTTTCGGGATCGTTATGATAGGTGAAGACCGGCGCGTCGGCGAAATACACCGTGCCGATCTGGCCCACCGGGGCTTCCGCATCGTTCTCGTCGAGAATCTTGATGGTGCCGACCACCGCGCGGCCGACGGTGCCGCGATGGGTCAGCCACTGCTGCGAGGTCGAGACCGTGACGCCGTTGCCTTCGGAGCCCGCGTAATACTCGATCAGGATCGGTCCCCACCATTCGATCATCTTCGCCTTGACGTCGACCGGGCAGGGCGCGGCGGCGTGGATCGCGCCCTTCAGCGAGGAGACGTCGTAGCGGGTGCGGACCTCCTCGGGCAGTTTCAGCATGCGCACGAACATGGTCGGCACCAGTTGCGACTGGGTGATCTTGTATTTCTCGACCAGTTTGAGGAATTCCTCGGCGTCAAAGTGCTCCATGATGATGGAGGTGCCGCCGAGCGTGATCGCCATCATGTTGAATCGGAGAGGGGCCGCGTGATAGAGCGGCGCCGGCGACAGATAGATGCTGTCTGATGTCATGCCGCACATGTTGGCGCAGAGAATTTTCAGGAACGGATTCGGTACGTCGATCGGATTGTTCTCCGACGCCCGCTTGATGCCCTTGGGCCGTCCGGTGGTGCCCGACGAATACAGCATGTCGTAGCCGGCGACCTCGTCCGCGATCGGCGTCTTCGGCATCGCGATCGCTTCCTTGTCCCAAGAGCGGAAGCCGGCCTCGGGTTCGTCGACCATGAAGAACAGCGGCTCGCCCGCTTCGCCCTTGACCAGGTTTCTGACCTGCTCGGCGCATTTCGGCGAGGTGATGAAAACCTTGGCGCCGCAATCCTTGACGATGTAGGCGATCTCGTCCTGGGTCAGGTAGCGGCTGATCGCGGTGTAATAGAGCCCGGCGCGCTGTGCAGCCCAGCAGATCTCCATGAACGCCAGCCGGTTTTCCATCAGGAAGGCGATATGGTCGCCGGCCTTGAGGCCGAGCGAACGAAACAGCTGCGCGCCCTGGTTCGAAAGCTCGTCGAGTTCGCGATAGGTGATCGCCTTGCCGGTGCCCGCCATCTGATAGGCGATCTTGTTCGGCACGGTGCGGGCGTAGATGGACGGATGGGTCATGGCGTTTCCTCGGGATGAATTACGCCGTCGTCCCGGCTTCAGCGGGGCGACGGCGTTTGTTGGCGCTGCTTATGCAGTCGTTCTTCTTACAGCCGCTCGACGATCGTCACATTCGCCATGCCGCCGCCTTCGCACATGGTCTGCAGGCCGTAGCGCTTGCCCCGCTGCTTCAGCGCGTTGACCAGCGTGGTCATCAGCTTGGTGCCGGAGCCGCCGAGGGGATGGCCGAGCGCGATGGCGCCGCCGTTGACGTTGAGCCGGGCCGGATCGGCGCCGGTGGTCTTCAACCACGCCGTCGGCACCGAGGCGAAGGCCTCATTGACTTCGAACAGGTCGATGTCGTCGATGCTCATGCCGGCCTTCTGCAGCGCGCGCTGGGTCGCGGGAAGCGGCGCTTCCAGCATGATGACGGGATCGCCGCCCATCATGGTCATGTGATGGATGCGGGCCATCGGCTTGACGCCGAGCGATTTCAGGCCGCGCTCGTTGACGATCATCACGCCGGAGGCGCCGTCGCAGATCTGGCTGGCGCTGGCGGCGGTGAGCTTGCCGTTCTCCACGATCAGCTTGACGCCCTTGATGCCGTCGAGCGTGGCATCGAAGCGGATGCCTTCATCGACGTGGTGGGTATCGGTCGAGCCGTCGGCGCGGGTGATCTGCAGCGGAACGATCTCGTCCTTGAAGCGGCCGGCTTGCGTCGCCGCAATCGCGCGCTGGTGGCTGTTGTAGGAATATTCGTCGAGGTCGTTCTTGGAGAGCCCGTACTTCTCCGCCATCATTTCCGCGCCGGTGAACTGGCTGAACA